>PNOB01000023.1 GCA_013824585.1 Desulfobacterium sp.
AGAAATTTCGGATTTATCATTTTGTAATATTTTAGTAAGATCAAAATTTTCTTTCTGTAATGACTGAATCGAATTAATAATATTCTGTGTTGGTTTATCAAATCCGTCATCAAACGTTACAGACATTGATAATGAAGATGCAATTTTTTGAAGAGGAATTTCAGAGTTTAAAAAAATGGATTCAAAAGTTTGATCGTTGTCTTCTAATGGTTTGATAATACTTGCTATGTATATCGCGTGTTTGATTTCATATTCTGCCTGGATTGCAAGCTGTTCAGCATCTGTTTGGTCATATCTGTGAAGATGAAGCATTGATTCAGCTTTTTTTGCATGATTTATAGCTTTTTTCAATGTGATAGGAGCATATTTATTGATATCCATGTTTTCAGTTTTGTTTAGAAGAGACCATACTTCCTTTAAATATTTTGACTGGATTGCTTTTAATTCTGCTTCCCGAAATAATATTTCAGCTTCTTTACCAATGGATTTTGCATCATCGGAATCACCCCCTTCAAGTTGTTCTGCAGCATCTCTAAAAGCAGTTTCAGCGTTATTCCAATTTTCTAAGTCAAGTAGATGTCCATTAACTTTGAGGGCATCTTCCCGTGCAACCATAGTTTCTGTGAATAACAATCCTGATAATTGAGAGTCCTTTATTGCTTTTTCAAACCGTTCTCTTGATTTAGTAATCAATTTAGTAATTTCATCCAGATCTTCTTTATTGCTAAAAAGGATCTCTGCTTCACGATAATATTTCATTCCATCTTCAAATGTTTCTGGAACCAGAATATCTGCTTTGGCTATTCTTGCCATTTGTAATTTTTCATCAACAGATTTGAAAATAACACTTTTGGGCTGTAGATAGTTGGCCGAAAAGCAGGTATTTATTGTTATAAAATTAAATATAATAAAAAAAATACTTACAGCAATCACGTATTTCTGTTTTCTATTCATATGATTCTCCATACGGTGATCATTAAAGGTTGAATAAACAGTAATATATAAAATAATGGTTGTAACAAT
The DNA here is from genome assembly GCA_013824585.1 of Desulfobacterium sp. Taxonomy (GTDB): domain Bacteria; phylum Desulfobacterota; class Desulfobacteria; order Desulfobacterales; family SURF-7; genus QZKS01. The sequence continues at coordinate 1,024 of PNOB01000023.1, forward strand.
GAGATGTATCTTTGTTTTACAATAAATTAGGAGAGAGTAAAGAAAAAAAACAGAAGAATAAAAAAATTAGGATAGAATCCACTTTTTAATCATAGGAACAGATTCTTTATCCCACTTATTTGTGATTCTGATTTGAATAAACTGATCATAAAGTGCTTCAACAAGGGTAATAATTTTTTCGTATAGATAAAATTTTTCAAGAACAATACCGTCAATATCTTCCTTTTTTTCAATTTGGGCGGTTTCGGGTGGTTTTAATGAAGAAATATTTAAACTTTCACCCTTAATATTAAATTTCCATTCATAGTCACCGGCTTTTAGGGAAAAATTACATTCCGTAACAACACCGCCTTTTTGAAGAGAAAGCTTTGCTTCTTCAAGACCGGCATCATCTCCTTTTATGGTGATATTTTCGATTAAATTATCCAAACTGTTTTCAAGAACAATACGATTATTAATTTCAAAAGAGAGTATATCTTTTTGCAAGGATAAAATATATTTTTTATCTGTGTCGATCATAAACCATAACCAGGTTAAAAATTCATGTCCGAGAAATTTGTAACGGTTGTATAAAATAGAAATATCTAACATGGGTTAATCCATAAATTTTGTAGGAGAAATCGTTGTTAAGCGGTCATGATCCTTATCATTCAATTTTTTTGAAAGATCGGCCATGGTATATGGAAATAGACGGATCAATTTCAGCTTGAAGGATTTTGAAAAAAGGGTTTCCAGTTCTTCATTTGCTGCTTTTTGATTAGAAAAAAACCATAGAGAATAATTTTCATAATTCCAGAGTATATCATAAATATTGGGTGCAGCAGGAATTCGAAGTGATAAAAAACTGATTATATTATCCTTTATCGTCTTTTTTTCATTTCTGGAAAGATGTTCCCGGTCACTTTCAGCTAATTTTTTTGTCATTTCAGCGATATAAAATTTTTTAATGATCTTTGCCGGGATGTTTTTTTTATCAATTCGTAATGAAAAAACAAAATAAGTTCCAATAATACAGGACGTTTTTTCAAAATTTGGCATATAAGGATTTTCAAAGGATGTCCAACCAGAGGTTTTTTCAACAGGCACGTGATCAATATCTGTAATGGAATATTTTTGTAAACCCTCTGTAATGGTGGAAATGAGATCACCACTTATTTCCCCATTTACTTTGTATCGAGTAATCGATACAGATGATGATAATAATCCCATAGAATGCAGTCCTAACTTTGTATTCCAAAAATATGTATCGTTGACGGAAACGAGATATGCATATAGCTTGATTGTTTAAGGGTTACAAGTTTTTTATATAAAAAAATAGGTGATAGAGGAAAATAGTGAAATTTATTGCAGATCTTCATATTCATTCCAAATATTCTAGAGCGACCGCAAAAAATCTTGATTTGGAAAATGTCTATATTGCAGCTCAAAAAAAAGGGATTACTGTTGTTGGCACGGGGGATTTTACCCATCCTCAATGGTTTTCTGAGTTGAAAGAAAAATTAATTCCTGCAGAACCGGGTCTATTTCAATTAAAGGATGAGATTGCAAAAAAGTGTGATCAGGAAGTTCCAGATTCCTGTAAGGCACCCGTACGGTTTCTTCTGGAATCTGAGATAAGCAATATATATAAAAAAAACGGAAAAACGCGAAAAAATCATAATCTTGTTTATTTTCCAAATTTTGAAAAAGCAGTTATTTTTAATCACAAACTTGACCGAATTGGCAACATACAATCAGACGGAAGACCAATATTAGGAATAGATTCCAAACATTTACTTGAAATAATGCTTGAAATAACAGAAGAAGCCTACTTGGTCCCAGCACATATCTGGACACCATGGTTTTCACTACTGGGATCCAAATCCGGATTTGATTCAATTGAAGAGTGTTTTGAAGAACTTAGCCCATACATATTCGCAGCTGAAACCGGGCTATCATCTGATCCATCCATGAACAGGCGGGTTTCAAATCTCGATCGAATTACACTTATATCCAACTCCGATGCACATTCACCCATGAAATTAGGTAGGGAGGCAAATCTGTTTGACACGGGTTTGGATTATTATAGCATAAAAAAGGCAATGGAATCCGGTGATTCAGAACAATTTTTAGGTACGTTTGAATTTTATCCCGAAGAAGGAAAGTATCATCTGGACGGGCATAGAAAATGTAATGTTCGATTTCGGCCGGAAGAATCAAAAAAACATAATGGAATTTGTCCGGTATGTGGAAAGCCCCTTACACTCGGAGTCTTATACAGAGTTGAAGCGTTGGCAGATCGGAAAGAAGGATATGTATCATCAAAGCATCATCCGTACTATAACATAGTTCCATTACAGGAAATTTTATCCGAATTATTTAAGATGGGCACACAATCTAAGAAAGTGAAATATAGTTATGAAATGATAATTCAAAAACTTGGTTCAGAATTTGATATATTGCACAACGTTCCATTGGATCAGATTGAATCCGCAGGGGTTTCAAATCTCAGGAAAGCGATACAAAAACTGAGAGAAGGGAAAATCACATTGTTTCCCGGTTATGATGGAGAATTTGGAAAAATTCAGATCTTTTCAGCAGAGGAGATTAAGCAACAACAGCTTCAAAAAAGCTTGTTTGTTTCACCCGAACTCCAAAAAAACACCTACCCGAACAATACAAATCAAAAAACAGAACAGATCAACCATTCAATCGTGTTAAATAAAAAAACACCGGATAAAATAAAAAATAATATTTGTAAGAAAAATGAATTGAATGATGAACAACTCAATGCAGTCTTATCTGAAGGATTACCTCTTCTGATTGTTGCCGGACCAGGAACAGGCAAAACGCTAACCCTTACACATAAAATCTCTTATTTTATGTGTGAAAGGGGTGTTTCACCTGAAAATATTCTTGCCGTAACCTTTACGAATAAAGCATCACAGGAGATGACGGCTCGATTGAAACGTCTTTTGGGTGATTCCCGATCACTGCCCTTTGTAGCTACTTTTCACTCCCTGTGCTTCTCTATTTTAAGGGAATTGGAAAACAAGAACCAACACACAATAATTGATGAAGATGATCAAAAGTATTTCAGAAAAGAGGCATATACACGTGTGCAGGAAAAAGGAATAAAAATTTTTCATCCAGAAAAATTATTTTCACGAATGATTGTTGCCGCAAAACAGAATATTCTTGAACCGCTTGATAATCTGAAACCGATTGCCGATGAATATGATTGCAGTGTTGATTTATTACAGAAAGTATATGGAGAATATCAGAATATTCTTTCCGCACAGGGAATATATGACTATGAGGATTTGATTGTTCAGGTCGTGAAGTTGTTTGAAACAGATATAAATATATGTCAAAAATACAGAGAGAGATACACACATATTTTTATTGACGAATATCAAGATTTGAATCAAGGTCAGTATCGCATTGTTAGAGCACTTGCTCCGGATAATAAGAATCTATTTGTAATTGGTGATCCTGATCAATCTATTTATGGATTTAGGGGTTCAGATGTTCAATATTTTAAGAAGTTTCTATTTGATTATCCCCAGGCAAAAATCATCAACCTGACTCGTAATTATCGTTCCACAGAAACGATTCTCCAAGCGTCTTTTCATGTAATAAGAGATCAACATGACAATCCTTCTGAGCCAAGGGTTTTTTCTGAAATTGATGGTAAGAAAACGATTTCGGTTATGAACTTTTCAACTGAAAAATCAGAGGCTGTGGCCATAGGAAAAATTATTGAACAGATGGTCGGTGGATTGGGAATGCATTCGATCGATTTTGGAATGGCAGACAATTTTACCGGAAATAGGGACATGTCTTTCTCCGATTTTGCGATTCTGTATCGAACCAATACGCAAGGAAATTCTTTTGGAGATGTATTTCAAAATGCCGGTATTCCATATCAAATGGTTAACCGTGATCATGCATTTTTAAAACCTGGAATCAGGGAAACTTTATCCCTCTTGAGAATTGTTTCGGGGTTTGGTTCCTGTGCTGATTTTCAACGCGTTATGCAGATCTTTGAAAAAAAAATAGCTCTTAAAACAAGCAGCCTTTTCAAAAATTGGTGTTTCCAGAATCAATTCAGCCTGGAACAGGCCTTGAATCATGCACTACGGTTTCCAGTACCAGGAATGAGCAGGTCAAACCAACTTAAACTAACAGAATTTATAAATAAAATGGCTAATTTCAAACAAACGTTGCAAAATATGCACATTGATCAAAGACTGCTTTTTCTCTGTGAACAAGCTCCTAAAATAAGAAGGCTCATTCAGCAAAGCTCCTGTACTGAAGAATCTTTTTCACGATTATTGGAAATGGCAAATTTTTATCAGAATAATATCGATGATTTTTTTGAGATGGTGTCTTTGTGCACAGATGTAGATGCCTATGATTTCAAAAGTGAAAAAGTAACACTTATGACAATGCATGCTGCAAAAGGCCTGGAGTTTCCGGTTGTATTTGTTGCCGGTTGTGAAGAGGGACTTATTCCATATAAAAGGGCTGAACAGGAAATTACCGATATTGATGAAGAGAAGAGATTGTTTTATGTAGCGATGACACGGGCAAAGGAACATCTATTTCTTACACATGCTACAAAAAGACTGGTGTTTGGAAAAAGTATGGTCAGAAATCTGTCACCCTTTGTGTATGAAATTGAAAATCAATTAAGAAGCCATGAAAAATTTGAACTGAAAAAATCCAAAAAAGAAAATCATCCAAAACAGGTTCAGCTGGAACTCTTCAGTTAAAAATATTTTTTTAGACTTTATAAATGTATACAAAAAGTTGTTTATTTTCATAAGTAAACATTCATTATATTCAATACATTTTGGGGATAAAGTGTTATTTAAAGAAACAAAACCAATTGCAACCTGAAGAAAAGTTGGACGGTGTTTTTCATGTGTTCAAAAATCATAATGCTATTGAGCCAATTTCAAAACGGTTTAAAAGCGTCACACCGGCGAAGGCCGATGTCCAGAAAAAAACTGAAAATAATAGATAGCGCTACGCTTTACTGCGTGTCCGGCGTTCGCCGGAACTGCAACAACAGACTTTTGAAATTGGCTCTATTCTGTTCAATTTTATTTTTATTTTCATCAGCAATGGTTTCACACGCAGATATCTATAAGTATATTGATAGCAAAGGTGTCCTCCATTTTACCAATATGCCAACATCTTCCGGTTACGAAATTTATATTAAAGAAAAACCTGATATTAATGAAAGTCCTGAAAAAACGTCGGATTTTATTGTATCTTCAGAGTATGATGAGTTTATCAAACAGGCGTGTGAAACACATGGTATAGATGTTTCCCTGGTGAAAGCGATGATTAAGGTGGAGTCTGATTTTAATAATTGGGCTATATCGAAAAAGGGAGCCAAGGGATTAATGCAGATTATGCCGGACAATTACAAAAAATTGAAAATTGAAAATCCGTTCAACCCTTGGGAAAACATCATGGGAGGGACAAAGTATATGAAAATGATGATGGAACGGTTTAACGGAAAACTTCCCTTAGCCCTGGCTGCATATAATGCAGGTCCGACAGTGGTTGATAGGTTTAACAGTATACCTCCATATAGTGAAACGGAAAATTATGTTAAAAAGGTGATGGAATATTATAACTTGTTAAATAATATAAGATAGCTATTTGTTGTATTGGGTAAGCAATAGATGAAAAAATTGAGAATTGTGACTCGTCCTGATTTTGATGGCATTGTCTGTGCTGTTATTTTATTTGAAGCCCTGACTATTACAGAACCGACAAAATGGATAGAACCAAGCGAACTGCAGAAAAATCAAGTCAATATTCAGCGGTATGACATTATATCCAATCTTCCTTATCATAAAAATTGTTATCAGTGGTTTGATCATCATTATTCAAATCGAATAACACAACCATTTGAAGGTGCGTTTGATATTGCTCCTTCAGCAGCTGGAGTTGTCTATCGTTATTATCAGGATAAACTGGAAAAAGATTTCAACGAACTGATTCATGAAACCGACCGGATTGACTCTGCAGATCTGAGCCTGGATGAGGTTGAATACCCGGAAAAATATCCGTATGTTCTGCTATCCATGACGATTTCCAATCAAAAAAACACAGATGAATCTTATTGGAATCGGTTGGTAGAATTGCTTCGAAAAAATAATATTCACGATGTATTAGAAGATTCAGAAGTGAAAAAACGTTGTATGGTTGTTGTGAATCAGAACAGAGTATTTAAACAACATCTTTTACAGAATACCGTGTTAAAACAACATGTATCCATTACTGATTTTCGCGCCTTTAATCAAGCACCTACCGGGAATCGTTTTCTTGTGTATTCTTTATTTCCAGAGGCGGTGGTCAGTATGAAAATTCGATTTGATAACCAGGATAAGGAAAAAGTGATTGTCAGCGTAGGGCATAGCATTTTTAATCGAAACTGCAACGTGAATGCCGGGCTGATGCTTTCAAGTTTTGAAGGAGGCGGTCACAGGGGGGCTGGGGCCTGTAGGTTTCATGTCAGTAAGGCAGACATCTATATACCTAAAATTATTGACATACTTTTAAAGAATGAAGATAATGAGCAAATTGCAAAGATTTAAAAAATAGTTGAGTGATTACGGATCAAACATGTATTATTGGATGGAAATTGGTTGAGGTAGACACAACAGGTGTATACCTCAACCAGTAATTCATGTTTTAATCTGTTATTTTTTCGATCCAGCCTTTTGGCGCCTCCACCTTTCCGTACTGGATATCTGTCAGATCTTTAAAAAACCGTTTGGCAATCGGACCAACGTTTCCTTCGCCAATGTTGATCACCCTGTCATTATATTTTATTATACCGACCGGAGAAATTACAGCAGCAGTACCGGAACCAAAAGCCTCCTGCAATTTCCCTTCAGCATGAGCATCGAATAATTCGTCAATGCTGATTTTGCGCTCAGTGACTTTCATGTTCTGTTTTTTTGCCATGGAAATCACGGAGTCGCGCGTAATCCCTGATAAAATGCTTCCATTCAGTGCCGGTGTAATCAATTCATTGTTGATTACAAAAAAGATGTTCATGGAACCAACTTCTTCAATGTATTTTAATTCGACTCCGTCAAGCCAGAGTACCTGTGTATATCCGTTTTTATGTGCCTCTTCTCCGGCAAACAGGCTTGCTGCATAGTTGCCTGCTGTTTTTACAAAACCGACCCCTCCCCTTACCGCTCGAACATGATCTTTTGTCACCCAAATCTTTACAGGGTTAAATCCTTCTGGATAGTAAGCACCCACTGGAGATAAAATAATGAAGAATCGATAGGTATAGGAAGCCCTCACTCCTAAAAAAGGATCCATGGCTACGATGGTTGGGCGGATATACAGAGAGGTTCCCAATGTTTTTGGGACCCAGTCTTTTTCAAGACGGATTAATTTCTTTAATCCTTCAAGCGCCAGTTCTTCATCAAACTCCGGGATACACATGGTTCTGGCTGAAAGATTTAATCGTTTAAAATTTTCCTGCGGTCTAAAGAGTTGAATTTGATTATCTTCTGTTCGAAAAGCCTTGAGTCCTTCAAAAATGGCCTGTCCATAGTGTAGAACCATTGTGGAAGGTGCCATGATAATTGGCTGATACGGTTCAATCCGGGGATTATGCCATCCATTTTTAGGATCATAATCCATGTTAAACATGTGATCTGTAAATACAGTTCCAAATCCAAGCGCGGTATCTTTTGGATGTGGTTTTAGCTGGTCAGTCTTGGTTATGGTAATGTTCACATCAATTCTCCCTGTATGGATATTATCGTCAGTTTGTCTTTTGTAAATCAATTCATATCATTGGTCAAGGATTGTGCATATTCCAGAGCATCAGTCCGGTCTGGTTGTCATGTTCACGATCAAGGGGTTTTCCGGAAAAGGTTTGGATATATATTTCACCTGCAAACATAATGGTTTCTGAGAAGACATGTCCTCCTGATGCTTGACCTTTTTCATTGGTAAGTACAGCGTGTGCATGAACCAAGAGTTGACCATTTTTTTTGGAAATATTGCCAGAACAGGAGGCAATTTCAAGGTGATTATCTATGTAAATCATCTAAGGGATTCCTCTTGACGATAAGTATGGTATCTCCTACCCTTACCATAATACTGAAAATATAAATATTTGTTTGTGAAATCAAGAAATTTATTCTTTCGAGCCAATTTCAAAGGTCTGTTGTTGTAGTTCCGGCGAAAGCCGGACACGCAGTAAAGCGTAGCGCTATCCAGTATTTTCAGTTTTCTTCTGAATATCGGCTTTCGCCGGTGTGACGCTTTTTAATCGTTTTGAAATTGGCTCTTTCATATGATCTGACTAATACATGAAAATAAGGTTTTCCGTTGAACCGGCTAATGATATTTGACATTCGAATGATCCTTGTATATGAATGACGATTTCTTTGCATCGAACAGCATACGTGAAAAAGGAGATTGAATATGGATTTTCCAGAAAATGAAGCAGGAATTCAGCCGGTGCGATTTGGACCGGATAGCAAATTTAAATTCAAATGTCATAAGGATGTAAAATGTTTTACGAAATGTTGCCGGGGAATCAATATTATTTTAACACCGTATGATATTATACAATTAAAAGACCGATTGAGAATATCTTCAGGTGAATTTCTGGCTATCTATACGGTTCCACAACTGCTGGAAAAAACCGATCTTCCGGTTGTAACATTGAAGCTTTTAGATGATGAACAGCAGTCATGCCCGTTTGTCAGGGATGACGGATGTCTGGTTTATGAAAATCGACCCACAACCTGTCGTTATTATCCTCTGGGGGTAGCATCTCTCAGCCATAAGGAAGATGCAGAGGATGAAGGGTTCTATTTTTTTGTTAATGAGCCGCACTGTTTGGGATTTGAAGAGGATAAAGAATGGGCCGTTGTTGAATGGAGGAAAGATCAGGGCGTTGATATTCAAGATGAAATCAATGCTGGATGGACAGATTTGGTTGTGCGAAAGCGATCCTTCCCGGCGGATGTCAAACTAACGGAAAAAACAAAAAAAATGTTTTTTACCACATGTTATGATATTGATCAGTTTAAAGAGTTTGTCTTTCAAAGTTCATTTTTGAATTTGTATCAGATCGATGAGGAAACCATCAATAAAATCAAGGATGATGAGATTGCACTTCTTATTTTTGGATTTCAGTGGTTGAAATGGATTTTATACAAGATCGGTAATTTTAAGATCAATCCAGAAGCTGTTCAGAAAAGGCAGGAGGAAAAAAAATAAAGCCGCTTATTGTCTTGTTGCTTAAAAGCGGGTTTTTCAGAAAATATAAAATGGGCTGACCACAATATCCATCAGTCAGCCCGAAAGCATTTCATATGGTAAAATCTTTTTATCAATGAACTGGTAATATCAGGATATGGCATACCTGAAAATTTGAAATATGAAATAGAATACCAGAAACCTAATATTCAGAATAGTAGAGCCCTTCCAAACATTTGTCGGAATGCAGTCTGGCATCAATATCAATATTAAAAAACTCAGCAGCTGGTTGAAAAATTTCAGGATTTTCCGCCTGAATTTTTCTGGCTGCCTGGATTACTTTTTGAATACCATTTTTCGTCATTCTTCCTAATGGTTGTCTGCATCTTCCAGATGGCATGCCCATGATCGACATCAGTGTTTTGGTTGCCAGGGGATTTCTGGCTCTGCATTCTATTTTTCCATGTAAAGTGGATTCTATTGTTTTAACGGTTATTAGCTCAAAAAGTGGTTCAAGCGCAGCATTTATGATCTTTGCAGGTTCGTACTCTCCTGTTGATAGAAAATGAACCATTTCAGATACAGCTTTTGGAGCAATGTTGGAAGCAACGGAAATCACTCCCGTGCATTGGATTTCCGGATCCGTCATCATGGTAAAGGTTAATCCGTCATCACCAGATATAATTGAGAAATCCGGACCGCAGCATTTTTTTGTTTGTTTCATGTTATTAAGGTTGCCGGTAGCTTCTTTTACAGTGCGGACATTTTTATAGGTTTTAGCTAAAATCGCTAGGTCTTCCGGAAACAGTTGAGCTCCAGTTCGGCCTGGAATGACATATGGAATAATATCAAGGGATGGAAAGGCCTTGGCGACTGGTTCAATATATTCTTTCCGAATTTCAAGGGAACTTGGGCCATTATAGTATGGATCTACCAACAATACCGCATCCACGCCTGCATGAAGTGCATGCTCTGTGGCCATCAGTGCCTCGGCTGTATTGTTGCTTCCGGTTCCAGCAATGCATATACATTTGTTTTTTGTCATTTCAGCTACTTTTTTAACAACCGCATTGTGTTCTTCCCATGCAAGTGTTGGGCTTTCACCGGTTGTCCCGACTGCCAGAATTCCCGAGATTCCATTTTGAACTTGGAAATTCACAAGTTTTTCCAGGCCGTCATAATCTACTTCATTTTTTCCTGTAAAAGGTGTTATCAGCGCCGTAAATGAGCCAGTTATCATGCCCTCCTCCTTGTATTCGAAGAAAACCGGAATAAATTGTTAGCAAAACACAAACTGCTTGAGATTTGAATAAAAATTATACATGATCGGTATGTCATGTTCGGGCAGTTGTGAGATTTGTTTTTACTTGACAATATGATTTGATCATATTAACCAGCAACGTTTTATTGATTTGACCAAATTAAATATTATTAAATTGGAATAATGTAAACACAAATAATTGATGTTGACGGATAATTTTAATAGGCATTTTTTTAAATCTGTTTGTGGATAGAGGAAAACAATATGGAAAAATCGAGAAACGCTGAAGAGTTTATTGCAAGACAGAAAGCTGCGATTGCTGCAAATCCTGAGTGTGGAACATCTCACTACAACTTGGCAGTAGCACTTTTAGGACAACAAAAATATAATGAAGCGGAGCAATCTCTGATTGAAGCGATCAACTGCAGCCCAAATCTTGCCGAAGCCTATGTACAACTGGGGGGTATATGCCTGAATCGAGGAGATCTCGATGGATGCCTGAAATATAACAAACAAGCAGTTAACTCCAGGGCAGCCTTTGCCGAAGGATGGGGAAATATCGGGTTTGTAGAACTTCAGAAAGGGAATCTGGAGGAAGCGATCCGGGCTTTAAAAAAGGCGATTATTTATAACAATAGATTCATCCAGGCATTTACTACCCTTGCCAATGCGTATTTGATGTCCGGTCTTTTAGAGGAGAGCATTGAGACCAATTTAAAGGTTCTGGATATTGAACCGAATTTTTCGATAGTACACAATAATTTGGCGATCTGCTATCTGGAACAGGAAAATTATGAAAAAGCCATAGAACACTGTGATCTGGCAGTTGAGCTTGGTTATCAGGTTGATCCAAAAATCCTAAAGGAGATTGACGATCATCGGTAATCTGTCTGACACCGACCTTGGATTCAACTTTTTTTTATCCAATACACATCAACTGGTTTCAAGGGACAGCAAGGTTTGGAATCAGGAGTTGCCTTTAAACAGGAAGAGCCGGAAAACAGGTACAGGGCTCTCTGTTTCTTATGGTGAGTATTTTACGGCGGCAAAAATATTTCTGGAAGAAAACAACCATAAGGTTTTACGGGACGCTATTTCCCAACAATCCCGGAAGAACATTTCGCTGGATCAGTCCACAGCCAGAAATATTTATTTAGAAAAACATGGTGAATTTTATCATCCTTCACGAGTCGAGCTTGTGTTTCCGGAAGAGAAAATTCAGTTTGTCCTGAACATCGCTGCATCGGAAACCGGTCGTAACATCATCGATCAAGAATATTCAATCCTGAGAAGACTTCACCGGGAATCACAAAATCCATATACACCAGCGGTTTATGGCAAAGGTTTTGTAAAAACAGACCATGGCATATTGTCAATGTTTATAGGGCAATGGTTTGAAGGATTTCATGAATTTCATCTTTCGGAATCATCACGGGAAAAGAGAAAACTTGTAGTGTGGGATATGGTTCGCGGAAACCAGTATCTTTCTGACAGACAGGCAAAGGAGTTATATCACAAGGCTGCATTGATTCTGACGAGCTATTATCATCCCATAACCTTTGAGCATATCTTTCCCTGGCATCATGCAGCCGGAGATTTTGTAGTCTGCTTGCGCGACACCAAGGTGGATCTTCGTTTGATAACCATTCGAGGATATTCATCCCTTGATGAAGGTAATGTTGACCCAAACCTGCAATCCATTATGGAAAATATGCTGGTGTTTTTTCTTATCCTGTCTATTCGGATGCGAATCGACAGGCTGGATGGTGTGAAAGAAATTATTTGGGCAGAAGATTTTTCTGTTCTGGAAACGCTGAATGGTTTTTTTGAAGGTTTGGAAGAAATGTCATTGGAAAGAACGAGAGGGATTCCTCTTGCAGAGTGTTTTGAATACTATATTTTTTCCATGGAGGATAAGGACCTTGTAAAAGTTACAGAGGGAATTGTTGATCATTATCACATTAAGGCTGAGGAACGGAAGATTATTCAGAAAAACCTTAAAGAGCATGTTGCGGGCATAAAACAGGGATTGATCAAAAGGAATCTGTGAAATTTATGATAAAGATTATCACAATATATAATATTTTTTTTCAAAAGAGCACAACATAAGGTATGTCGTAAGCTTTCCATCAGGGAGAGCAAACAGGATAATACCATGAAAATATGCCTTTTTTATTGACAAAGCTTATGATTGATTTTATATCTGACAACTTAGTTTTATGACTTTTATTTGGGAAAGGCAGATGTTGATCTTTCTCTAAATTTTTTAGATAGTTAGTCGTTTGTGTTGCTTTGACGATCTTGAAAAAGAGGATAATGTTTTTTTGGGTCAAGGTTGATTAAATTCTTATTTAATGGAGGTTAGAAATGGCAAAGCATAAAACCCCTTTATTGGATCAGCTTGAAACAGGACCATGGCCGAGTTTTGTGTCCGACCTCAAGCAAGAGGCTATAAAAAGGGCGAAAAATGAGAAGGGTCTGGAACTTCAGATTCCGGTTGATGTTGTCGAAGACCTTCTGGGTGTTCTGGAGCTTTCATACAAGCATGGCAGAACACACTGGAAACACGGAGGAATTGTAGGTGTATTTGGCTATGGCGGTGGTGTTATCGGAAGATATAACGATCAGCCCACAATGTTCCCGGGTGTTGCACACTTTCATACTGTACGTGTGGCTCAGCCGGGTGGTAAATTCTATTCTACCGAATACCTGAGACAACTTTGTAATCTGTGGGATCTCCGAGGAAGTGGTATCACCAATATGCATGGTTCAACCGGTGATATTATTTTGATCGGTACCACAACCCCCCAATTGGAAGAAATATTTTTTGAAATGAGCCATAACATGAATCAGGACCTTGGCGGTTCTGGATCCAACCTGCGTACCCCGGCTGACTGTATTGGTCAGGCCCGTTGTGAATTTGCATGTTATGATACGCAGGATCTTTGCTATAATCTTACCATGGAATACCAGGATGAGCTTCATCGTCCGGCTTTTCCGTATAAATTTAAGTTTAAATTTGACGGATGCCCCAACTGCTGTGTAGCATCTATTGCTCGTGCGGACATGTCTTTTATCGGAGGATGGAAAGACGACATCCGGATTGATGCAGAAGCTGTCAAAGCCTATGTTGGTGGTGAAATCAAACCCAATGGCGGCGCCCATGCCGGTCGTGACTGGGGTAAATTTGACATCCAAAAAGAAGTGATTGGACTCTGCCCCACAGGTTGCATGAAATACGAGAATAATAAGCTCACAATTAACAATAGAGAGTGTACCCGTTGCATGCATTGCATCAATGCCATGCCTCGTGCATTGAGAATCGGCAAAGAAACCGGGCTCTCCATTTTGGTTGGTGCAAAAGCCCCGATACTGGATGGTGCACAGATGGGTTCCCTGCTGGTTCCGTTTGTCGAAGTAAATCCGGATGATGATTACCAGGCCATCAAAAAAGTTGTTGAATCTGTGTGGGATTGGTGGATGGAAGATGGCAAAAACCGTGAGCGTCTGGGTGAATTGATTAAACGTCAGGGTTTCCAAAAGATGCTTGAAGCAACCGGAATCAAACCAGTACCGCAACATGTTAAGGAACCTCGCTCCAATCCATACATCTTCTGGAAAGAGGAAGAAGTTGAAGGCGGATGGGAACGTGATATCGACGCATTCAGAAAAGATCATTTGAGATAAGGGGGTAATAAAATGGCATTTGTATCTTCAGGTTATAATCCTGACAAACCGATGGAAAACAGAATATCGGATATCGGACCCAGGAAATATGATGAGTTTTACCCCGAAGTTATCAAAAACAATAAGGGTAAATGGCTGTATCATGAAATTCTGGAACCGGGTATTCTGGTTCATGTTGCCGAATCCGGTGACAAAATTTATACGATAAGGTGTGGAGGTGCTCGTGTGATGAGCACAAGCCTGATCGAAGAGATTTGTGACATTGCAGATAAGCATTGTGATGGCAAGCTGCGTTTCACCACCCGGAACAATATTGAGTTCATGGTGGATAGCGAAGATAAGATTGCTCCGCTGAAACAAGATCTCCAGAGCCGTAAGTTTGCCGGTGGCAGCTTCAAGTTCCCCATTGGCGGAACCGGTGCTGGAATTACCAATATCGTTCATACTCAGGGATGGATTCATTGTCATACACCGGCAACCGATGGATCCGGTCCGGTCAAGGCTACCATGGATGTTCTTTTTGAAGACTTCCAGAATATGCGCCTTCCGGCACACCTTCGCGTGTCACTGGCTTGCTGCCTGAACATGTGCGGTGCTGTACATTGCTCTGATATCGCGATTCTCGGATATCACAGAAAACCGCCGTTGCTGGATCATGAGTACCTTGATAAAATGTGTGAAATTCCATTGGCGATTGCTGCTTGCCCTACCGCAGCCATCAAACCAGCTAAGGTTGATTTCAAGGGTACGGAATTAAAGAGTGTTGCGGTTAACAACAGCAGATGTATGTTCTGCGGTAACTGCTACACCATGTGTCCGTCCATGCCGCTTGCCGACAAAGAGGGCGACGGTATCGTAATCATGGCCGGTGGTAAGGTTTCCAACAGAATCAGCACACCCAAGTTCTCCAAGGTTGTTGTTGCGTTTATTCCCAACGAGCCGCCGAGATGGCCGACGACCACAAGCGTAATCAAAAACATGGTTGAAGCCTATGCAAAGCATGCCAACAAGTATGAACGTCTTGGTGAATGGGCTGAAAGAATTGGATGGGAAAGATTCTTTGATATATGTGAACTAGAATTCACCCATCATTTGATTGATGATTTTCGTGATCCAGCTTATTATACATGGCGTCAGACAACTCAATTCAAATTTTAATTTGAATATATTATATGCAGGGAGAGGGATAATCCCACTCCCTGCATAACCTTTTTTTTTAAGCGAGGAACGTATTATGGAACAAGCAGAAGCACAGGAAAAAATTGTTGAGGCTTTAAAACTGAAATTGAAAACCAAATCCAAATTCTATTTCAATGATCTTTCCGGCATCTTGGATATGAAACCACGAGAAGCAAAAAAATATATAAATAAAATGGTAGAAGACGGTATTCTTGAATACTGGTCAAGCGGGAGTACTTCCATGTACGGTCTTCCCGGAACCGGCAAACAAGCTGGTGCTGAAAACGAAGATTAAATTACAGGGTAGAACCTGAACCATTTTTCATTTTGAAAATATCTTCAACGCAACAGAGGGATTTGACTGTTCCCGGAATGGTGATTTCCGCCCTGAAAGGCGGTGCCGGAAAGTCTATCCTTTCCATTGGACTCATCGCTGCATTGCGGGACAAGGGAAAATCTGTCGCTCCTTTTAAAAAAGGACCGGATTATATTGATTCAGGCTGGTTGGCACTTGCTGCTGGCCAGCCTTGTTACAATCTGGATCTTTTTCTGATCGATAGCAATGTCTTAAAAAATTCCTACATACAACATGCGAAGCTGTTCGATTTTTCACTGATTGAAGGAAATCGGGGACTTTATGACGGCATTGATGTAGAAGGCAACACCAGTACTGCGGAAATTGCCAAGCTTCTCGATCTGCCAGTTGTGATGTGTGTGGATTGTACAAAAACCACAAGAACCATGTCCGCGGCCTTACTTGGGTGTTTGCATTTTGATCCAGGTGTGAAAATAAAAGGGGTTGTGTTAAACCGGATCGCCGGACCAAGGCATGAAAATATCCTCAGACAGAGCATTGAGTATCATTGCGGCATACCGGTAATCGGAGCTATCCCCAAATTAAAAGCCAGTGACTTTCCGGAACGTCATATGGGTCTGGTTCCCACCCAGGAGCACGCATGGGCTGAGAAATCCATTTCAGCAGCATTGAATATTGTAAAACAGAATATCGATCTTAATACACTTGTCCGGATTGCCGAATCAGATACAGGGGTTCTGAGTGACCTGTCCGATGAGGAAACAGAAGTTTTCAAACAAAAGAATCTTGGGATGAGTCCCAGGATTGGTGTGATCCGGGATTCGGCATTTCAATTTTATTATCAGGAAAATCTGGATGCTCTTGAATCTGCCGGTGCAGAGCTGGTGTTCACAAGTCCCCTTTCTGATAAAGAGTTACCAGAAATCCATGCGCTTTATATCGGCGGCGGATTTCCGGAAACCCATGCTCAAAATCTTTCAGACAATATAACCTACCGGGACAGGGTAAAAACCCTTGCAGAACAAGGCATGCCGATTTATGCAGAATGCGGTGGGTTGATTTATCTTGGAGAGCGTCTGGAGATGGAGGGACAGGCCTATGATATGGCTGGAATATTTCCCATAGTATTCGGTCTTTCCAAAAGACCGCAGGGTCATGGTTACACGATCATGAGGGTGGATCAAAATAATGCTTTTTTCCCGGTCGGCACGGAACTGAAGGGCCATGAGTTCCGGTATTCCATTATTAAAGAATGGCGCGGTTCGGATCGGGATATGGTTTTTTCAACTGTCCGGGGAACAGGCTTTCAGAATGGTCGGGATGGTCTTAACTACAAGAATGTTCTCGCCACCTATACCCACATCCATGCGTTGGGAACGCCTTCCTGGGCACCTGCGCTTGTGAGATCAGCTTTACAGTATTATCAGAATAAAAAATGAAACAGACGCGATTCAGTCAGCTTTTCATCTCTCGTAAAAGATCTGCATGAATTTGTCCTTCAATATACTTGGCAATGGCTGACATTGCACGGTCTGCTGTTCTGAAAACAGGGATATCTCCCATTTCAAAGGCTTCTACCAGGGGGTCATAAATCGTTCCGCCATCAACAATGGTAATAATGGGCTTATCGGATTGCTTTACCAATTGAGGCAATAACACAGCAATACTCATTTCAGAAAATAGCGTATCCGTACCTTGTTCGGGAAGGGTTTGCATAGCCGGGGACATGGGGACAATCCCAATCATGATACAGTCAACAGATGGGTCAGGTAAAAGGGCTTCTGTTATCTGGACATGGAGAAGGTCATTTGCGGCCGGATTGATATCCATGGGATTTTTGATATCCACCAGAGACTCAAGGTGATGATCCTTGATCAGTTTTTCCAGCCTGGAAACAGTGGTCGTTGAGAGAGAAGACATTTGAAGAGAAAAGGTTTCTCCCTGTATGTTGTCCGCCATTCCTACAGCGACAAATCCGGCACCGCTGAGAACGGCCAGTCTGTTGCCCGTTATTTTTTTATTGTGAAACCTTGTGGCAAGAACATAGAGATCTTCAAACTGTGAAAAGTTTTCCGCAACCATGGCGCCAGCCTGACTGACGCAGGACTCACAAACCGCGTAATCACCGGCAAGGGAGGCTGTATGGCTGGAGGTTGCGGTTTTCCCTTCCGGGGTTCGGCCGGCTTTGTAAAAGATCACCTGTTTGCCTTTTTGGACAGCCTGTCTGACGGATTGACAGAAGGTCAGACCATCCATATCGTTGAAGCCTTCCATGTAAATCGCGATAATATCGATATGATCCAGATCTTTCAGAAAGGAAACAATGTCTCCAGCGGTCAGGTCTGTCTGGTTTCCAATGGAGATCATATACCCTGGATCAATATTGGGAAGTTTTCCCGTTCGGGTGATTAAAAAGGCGCCGCTTTGACTGATAAAGGCTGAGTTACGTCTGGCAGTCGCGCGTTTTCCGGAAAGTTTTTCCTTTGGAACAAAAACAGTGTCATATTGACCAGGATAGGAGATGACTCCCATGCAATTGGTTCCCAGAAAGATCGGACCTCCATTTTCAGTCAAATGAGCAATGCTGATTTTTTGTTGTAGTTGTTCTGCTTTTTTTTCACTGCCTTTTTTTTCTCCGATTCCGCCGGGAATAAGCATAACCGACTCTGCGGCATCCAGCTCGATGACCTGTTCAACAAGTTCGGGAACATTTGCTGCAGATACGGCAACAACAAAAAGATCAACCTTTTTTTTCAAAGCAGAAAGGCTTTCCACACAGGGTATGCCTTCAATTTGAGCAGCATCCGGACGGATAATAACAATATTTGATTTTGGGAATCCGGCAGCCAAAATATTTTTCAGTATGATTTTTCCAAAGTTGTTTTTAGCGATTGACACGCCGATAATGGCGATTGTTTTAGGATGCAAAAGGTTGTCGATTTTTTTGGATGGCCTGGCTATGGGTAGCGGATTGGGAAATGAAAAACTGCAAAGCCCGTCAAGGGGAACCATCTGGTAGTCGGTAAAGGCAAAGGGATTGATTTCAAGTTCTTCAATAATGACCGGAGCATTCGCATTTAGAGGGGAGTAGTGGTTTGCCATGGAGATAAATGCGGTAAAGCATTCAATCAACTGTGCATCGGAAACAATTCGTGTTTGTCCTCTGGAAATCCCGGCGAGTTTTTGATAAGCAATGGTTTGCTGAAAAAGACTGAAAAAGGATTCCCCGTCAATCATTTCTGTGGAAGCGGATACGATTGCCTGCCCTTTTCTGAAACGTGTTGCATAAAGCTCTGTATCGGTTCCACCAAGGCCGGCTGTGATAATCATGCCGAACTCTCTGGTTCGTCGAATACTGACAAGCAGCTCATTTCCAAATGCTTCCGTATCCGGCGGCATATACTGACAGAGTAAAACACCCTGAATGTCACTCTGGATA
>PNOB01000024.1 GCA_013824585.1 Desulfobacterium sp.
ACATTTTTTTGTTCCAACGCCATCTTATACGATCGCGCCCATGGATACACCTTGATTGTATGTTTTATATTCGCCTTTTCCAGCACTTTCCGGACGGTCTCGGTTGAAGATCCTTTTACAACCCCTTTTTCCTCGAAATTATAAGGGCTCCAATTTTCCGTAACCACCTGAACAACGTCCTCAGCTTGTACGTTGAACGCAAAACACCAGCCAACGATCAGGAACATACACCAGAAAAATATTTTTTTTTTCACAGCCTATCCTCCTATGCAAATAACGTTGCGGATCAACTGCCACTGGGGTATGTGAACGTTGAATCAAGCATGGCCGCACAGCCCCAATGGATTTGATAATCGTAGAGTCTTCTCGTAAAATATGCGAAGAGCTTCCAGATAGCGAAAACATGTGTCTTCTGTATTGAAACGGTTTTCAAACTCATTAATTGTTCAGGGGTAATCTTCCATGACCCCAAAAACTATATGTTGTGGCCGGTGGAGTCAAGTGCATACACCCGTAAAAGAATTTCAACCAAACTTGAGCCGTATGGTCTGTGATCAAGGAATGTAAGTCTACTATACATATCTTGTTCTTTACATGCAAAACAAATTTTGATTTTTTACATCAGTGGGTATAAGGGATCGAATTACAGTTTGGGATACATATTTTGGATGACAGAAAAGCGCAGGGTGTGAATACATGGATTTGAAACAGCCTATGAACATTAAAAATCGACAGGTACTTTTTGACGGTGTCAGGGCTGGATTGCCCATCTGTCTTGGGTATATCCCGATCGGTCTTGCATTTGGCGTCTTAAGTCACTTCAAAAGTGCAGACAGCTTGCCTCCTCTACTCTTGCGTTGAGCCACGCCCCTATTTCTCAGAAAAACCTCTGCAGACCACGTTTGTTCTGTTCTCGGCCGTTGTCACCCTTAATAAAAATAGCGATGCTTCTCACAAAAACACATGATAAAGTCTATCTCGAACCTTTACCGAGAATTGCTGCAGTGGTTATGATCTTATTGACAATAATCAGTACGATAATATATAATAAAACTATCATACCGAATCGTTTTATTCAGAAATCGATTTCAGATAGAGTGCATAAAATCGAAAAAAAATTACCTGAACAAGTTTCTTTCCAAAAAGTATATTAACTATTTATATTCACTATACTTGCTATGGAAAAAACAGATGTTCTTTAACGACTTTTATTGAAAAGAGAATTATGAAAATTAAATGCCCGAATTGTCCTCAAGTTTACAATATTTCGAAGGAAAAATTTCCAGAAGGTAAGAAGAAGATCGCTTTTCCTTGTCCAGCCTGTAAAGCCACGATTCGGATTGATTTAAACAAGACCGATAAAGAAGTAGATGCCCTGAACAAGTCAAATGCTGCACAAACAGATACTCCAAAAAAGGGAGTCACGGACAGCCAAGCGCTGAAAAAGAAAATTATGAGATCAGTCACAGATCTTCCCCCCCTTCCGCAGGTTCTGATAAAAGCAAACGAGATTATGGCAAACCCCTCATCAACATTCAAAGATCTCGGCGGGATTATCGAAACCGATCAGGCGATTGCTGGTCGTGTGCTCAAACTGGCGAATTCAGCTTATTATGGATTACGCGGCATGGTATCTTCAATTCATCAGGCTTCTGTTGTTTTAGGATTTGAAGCTCTTGGAGAGCTGATCAGTGTTGTCGGAGCTGCGGGGCTGCTTGATAATATTTTAAATGGATATGGACTTGAAGCTGGGTCACTTTGGCAACACTCACTTGCAGTCGCATTTGGTTCAAAAATAATTGCGAGAAAACAATATCCAACACATGAAAATGATGCGTTTTCAGCGGGTTTATTACATGATTGCGGAAAAATGATTCTGGATGAATATGTGAAAGAAAGGGAAGATCAATTCGATTCTTTTCTAAAAGGTGAAGGAAACACCTATCTGGCTGCAGAAAAGCAGATTTTGGGGTTTGATCATGCTGAAATTGCTTTTGATCTATGTAAGAAATGGAATATTCCTGAAAGTCAAACCCTTGCAATCCGATATCACCATTGCCCGTCAGAATCAAATCAAAATGAGCTTGCTTATATCATTCATATTGCGGATGTCCTTGCGATGAAAGGAGGTATAGGCACAGGATTTGACTCGATGTTTTATGAAATTGAAAGGAAAGCTCTCGAATTTACGGGAATCCCTGAAAGTGAATTGGAGGGAGTCATGCAAGAGATGGTTGAATCGGTTGATAAGGTTTCTGAGCAGATTCATCAATAACCATTCCACTTGAAAAGTGAAAAAATTTAAGCCACATATGGGAAACAACGCGAAATTTTTGTTTCTCAATGTGGTTTTTTCTTGTATTTTTTTATTTTACAAATGTAAAAAGTTCTGAAAGATTGAAAAGGAAAATATGAGAAATAAATCTGTTGCCTCAAAATTCCGCATTATTATTTTCTGTTCAATATCAATATCTGTGGTTGTATCTTCAATCATTATCAGCATGATTCGAGACAACACGTCATTTGAGAGTACAAAAGTCTGGTTATATGTGTTTGTAGTTTTGTTTGCCGGTCTTTCCACACTAATCCTCTACGGATTGTTTCAGTATCTTTTTAAAAAGAATGTCCTTTTCCCTCTCAAGAAGCTAACCTTGTCCATGCAGATGATTAATCATCCGAATCAAACAGATGTCAAGTTGGATACCCATGACGAATTCATGTTACTCGCGGAAACGTATAACTGTATGCGAAGAAAACTGGAAGATGCAAGCAGCGAATTATTTAAATTAAATGAAGATCTTGAAAAGCGAGTTTTGGAAAGAACAAAAGAGATTGAAGCGGTGAACAAACGCCTTCAAAAAGATATATCTGCTCGTGAAAGCATGGAGAAGGCTCTTAGTGAAAGTGAAGATCGTTATCGGAAAACGTTTGAGGCAGCTCCCGATTCTATCGCGATTATTCGTATGCATGATGGGAAATATCTGGATGTAAATGACGCTTTTTGCCGTTTAACCGGTTTTTCAAAAAAGGAAGTCATTGGGAAAACAATTTCTGATATTGATATTATCGGGGATTTCGAAGACAGGGAAATATTTAAAAGAACTCTCCAGAACGACCAAAAAGTTAGTAGTTTAGAGATCAAATGTAGAAAAAAGGATGGGTCGTTTCTTAGTGTATTAGTTTCAGCAAAAATTCTAATGTATGGCGATGAAGAGTGCCTGATTACGATTCTTACGGATATTACGGAAAGAAAAAAAATTGAAGCAGCTTTACGAGAATCCGAAGAAAAATATCGTTTGCTGACCGAAAATGCCAATGATGCTATTTTTATTATTCAAGATGGAAAGATACTGTTTCCAAATCCCAAAGCGAGTGAACTCGGTAAATATCTCGGCGGTCGTCCGGAGACTTCTTCTTACTTTGACTATATACATTCAAATGATAGAGCCCTGATCATTGAAAGACATCTGAAAAGAATATCCGGAGAAACACTGCCGGAAATTTGCACCTTTCGACTGGCTACCGATGCAGGGGAGGAATTATGGGTAGAAATGAATGATGTGTCTATTTTCTGGGGGGGTCGGCCTGCAATTTTAAGTTTCCTGCGTGACATAACCAATCAGAAAAAGCTGGAGTCCAAGATGGAACAAACGGAACGGATGGATGCGATTGGTACTTTAGCTGGTGGTATAGCACATAATTTCAATAATTTATTGATGGGGATACAGGGCAACCTTTCTCTTATTTTTTTGGATGAGGAATCGAGTAAAAAAAATCATGATGAATTGAAAAGTATTGAGCGTTGTGTTGAAAACGGAGCAAACTTAACGAAACAGTTATTGGGATTTGCAAGAGGCGGGAAATATATCGTGAAGCCTATCAATCCCAACGAGATTGTACAAAACACTTCAAAAATGTTCGGACAATCCAAAAAAGAAATTAAAATTCATGGCAGTTATCAAAAATCGATCTGGACAATTGATGCTGATCAGGGTCAAATTGAGCTGGTTTTGTTAAACATATACGTTAATGCCGCACAAGCGATGGAAACCGGCGGAGATATTTATCTGTCAACAGAAAATGTAACTTTTTCAGAATCCGATACAACATTTTTAGGGCTTTTAACCAGGAAATATGTCAAAATTTCAATTGTAGATACAGGCCCTGGTATTGATGAAAAAATAATGGGAAAAATTTTTGAACCATTCTTTACCACAAAAGAAGTGGGGGAGGGGACTGGATTGGGTCTTGCCTCAGCATTTGGCATTGTGAAAAACCATGGTGGTTTTATTGATGTGAAAAATACAAAGGGTGAGGGTGCAAGGTTTGATATTTACTTTCCTGCGACAGATGAACAAAACTTGTCAGAGGAGATAATCATTGAAGAGCTTGCTACCGGAACGGAGACCATCCTCCTCATTGATGATGAAGATATAGTTGTCGATGTATGCCAGTCAATGCTGAAAAAGCTTGGTTATAAGGTTATTGCAGCAAGGGGTGGAAAGATCGGGATCGATATTTACAAACAAAAAAAAGAAAAAATTTCACTTGTGATTCTTGATATCATCATGCCGGATATGGAAGGTGGACAAGTATTCAACAGGATTAAAGAGATCAATCCAACAGCAAAGGTTCTTCTCTCAAGTGGTTGCAGCATGAATGACCAAGTTTCAACCATATTAGAGAAAGGTGGGAATGGATTTATTCAAAAGCCATTCAAAATTAAGCAGCTTTCATCATCCATCCGAGACATTATCGGATGATAATATAGACTGTTTCAATGTTTGACAAATAGAACCTTTTCAAATATAAGTGTTTATTATAATGGAAATCATGAACCGGAGAGTGCAGAAACGTTATCTTGTATGTGATGGCGTTTTTGTGGTTTTGAATCCTGCCAATAGTTCTTCCAAAGTAGGCACCATGATTGATATCAGTAAAAGTGGCCTATCCTTTCAATATATAGACACAAAAGATTCGGAACAAACTTACTCAGAGTTGGATATCTTTGTCAGTGGTCATGGGATTAAAATTGGAGATCTTCCGTTTACAGTCATTTCGAGTGTTGCTTATGAAAAAACCATTCCTTTTTGTTCCGTCATGATGCGCAGGCTGGGGGTGAAATTCGGACCTATGCCTGATACCAAAATATCCCAGATATACTCCTTTATTCATAATCATGGAATTCATGAAGTTTTGCCAGACAGTCTGGCTTAAATTTATTTTTTTCCAGATAAATCAATTAATTGTATTTTTTTTCAAGAAATACATTCTCCATCTATAGAATTTTTAACTTTGTGAAAAATACTTGACGATTGAGTTTCACCTGTTAAAATGCCCTCTTTGTATTATTGACGGATAGTTCAATGTTCTTAAGGTATTTACTTTAAGATATTATATATGCACAATACAAACAAGAAGGAGAATTGGTAAAATGGCACAGGCGATTTCAGATCGAAGGGATGTTGATTTTGTTTTACATGAAATGCTGAATGTTGAAGAATTGAGCAAACATGAAAGATATGCTGAATTCAATAGGAAGACTGTGGATCTTATTATTTCTGAAGCACGCAATCTGGCAATAAAAGAGATCCTTCCAACAATGAAAATTGGTGATGATGAAGGGTGTAAATTCGAGAATGGGAAAGTAACAGTTCCTGAAGCATTTAAAAGACCTTTTGATCTGTTTGCAGAAGGTGAGTGGATTGCCATGACTGATGATCCTGAATTCGGTGGCCAGGGTATGCCCAATACGGTTGCTATGGCATGTGGTGAACATTTTACTGGGGCCAATTGTGCATGGATGATGTATCCGGGATTGGCTCATGGCGCCGCAAAGATGATAGAAGAGTTCGGCACGGATGAACAAAAAAAATTATTCGTGAAAAAGATGTATACCGGTAAATGGGGAGGAAGCATGCTTCTCACTGAACCGGAAGCGGGTTCTGATGTCGGTAATCTATCAACCAGTGCTGTGAAAAATGATGATGGAACCTACTCCATTTCCGGGAATAAAATATTTATCTCCGGTGGTGAACAAAATCTTACTGAAAATATTATCCATCCCGTTCTGGCTCGAATCGAAGGAGCACCGGCTGGAACCAGAGGAATCTCGATTTTTATTGTTCCCAAAATTTGGGTTAATAAAGACGGCAGCCTGGGACAAGATAATGATGTGGTTTGCACAGGGATTGAGGAAAAAATGGGTATCCATGGCAACAGTACCTGTTCCTTAACGCTGGGCGGCAAGGGAAAATGCCGTGGTTTTCTGCTTGGAGAAGAAAATAAAGGGATGAAAGTAATGTTTCTTATGATGAATGAGGCACGTCTTGGGGTCGGACTTCAAGGATTTGGTTTTGCCACTTCATCCTATA
Organism: Desulfobacterium sp.; assembly: GCA_013824585.1. Lineage (GTDB taxonomy): Bacteria > Desulfobacterota > Desulfobacteria > Desulfobacterales > SURF-7 > QZKS01. Next base: position 6,375 of record PNOB01000024.1, read on the forward strand.
TCAATGCTGTAAATTATGCCAAAGACAGAAAACAGGGTAAAAATCTTCTCCAGATGATGGATGCAAACGCACCCAGTGTTTCCATCATTGAACACCCGGATGTGAAACGTCAGCTTCTGTTTATGAAATCATTGATTGATGGGATGCGCGGCCTTATCTATTTCACCAGCAATTGTTTTGATAAAGCAAAAATTGCTGAAACCGAAAGCGAAAGAGATAGATATCAGTGCTTGATTGAGATCCTGACCCCGATCGTAAAGTCATACTGTACTGACAGAGGATTTGATGTATGTGTCCAAGGGATGCAGGTTTACGGAGGTTACGGGTATATCCATGAGTATCCCCAGGAACAGTTGACCCGTGACTGTAAAATTACAAGTATCTATGAGGGTACCAATGGTATCCAGGCAATGGATCTCTTGGGAAGAAAACTCGGGATGAAAAAAGGGAAGCCGTTCATGGATCTGCTTGGTGAAATGAATAAAACAATTGCAGCAGCAAAAGCGACCCAGGGCCTTGAAGAAATGGCCACAAAGGTTGAGGCGGCTGTAAACAAACTGGGTGGTGTTGCCATGAACATGGGGGCAACTGCAATGTCTGAAAAGGTTCTTGATGCGTTTGCTTCCGCGCTTCCATTTTTGAATGTATGCGGTGATGTCATTATGGCATGGATACTTTTATGGAGAGCTTCCGTTGCGGCCGGCAAAGTAGAGAAGGCAAAGAAAAAGGATGCGGCATTCTATGATGGCCAGATAAAAACAGCTCAGTTTTATATCAATTCCATGCTTCCGTCCACAATGGGGACAATGGATTCACTTCTTGCAATTGATCCTTCAATCATGCAGATGCAGAACGACTCTTTTAACGGATAGAATGCAAACTTACGGAAAGGAGCAGTAATGGAAGGTAAAAAGGAAACTTGTCAATTTAAAACAGAGGTTCAGCAACTTCTCAATCTTATCATTAATTCTTTGTATTCCAATCAGGAAATCTTTTTAAGAGAGCTTATTTCAAATGCTTCTGATGCAATTGATAAACTCCGTTTTCATTCACAGACAAATTCTGAAGTTTTGGGTGTTGATGCGGAATTCAAAATCCAGATCATTCCGGATAAAGAAAATCAGACACTCACAATTTCCGATAATGGGATTGGAATGACTTATGATGAGGTTACGGAAAATATCGGTACCATTGCAAAGAGCGGTTCAGCCGCATTCATGAAGGCTCTTGAGAAATCGAAAAAAAATGAAATTTCCACCCCTGAATTGATTGGTCAATTCGGGGTCGGCTTTTACAGCTCATTTATTGTAGCAGAAAAGGTTACAATCATAACCCGATCTGTTGAGGCTGATAAAGGTGTTCAATGGGAATCAACCGGTGATGGCTCCTATACAATAGAAGAGATTGAGAAAAAAGGACATGGTACGGATATTATCCTGAAATTGAAGAAACAAGAGGAAGACGAACAGGATTTTTCAGACGAGTGGACAATCCGAGGGATTGTCAAGAAACATTCCGATTTCGTTAATTATCCAATTGTTATGGATGTTGAGAGAGATGAACCTATTCCGGAAAAAGAGCAGGTTGTTAACAAGGATGGAAAACCGATTGGTGGCAAGACACGAAAGGTTGTAAAAGAAGAAACACTTAACTCCATGAAGGCCATCTGGTTAAAAAATAAAGACGAAATTACAGAGGAAGAGTACACGGAATTTTATAAGCATTTGAGTCATGACTGGAATCCGCCATTATCAAGAGTTCATCTTAAAATGGAAGGAACAACTGAATACAGTGTCCTGTTATATGTTCCTTCCAAGGCCCCCATGGATCTGTTTGCTCCGGATCGGAAACACGGACTCCAGCTTTTTTGTAAACGAGTGTTTATCATGGAAAACTGTAAAGAATTAATTCCGGATTATTTTGGATTTGTAAAGGGTGTTGTGGATGCACCTGATCTGAATCTGAATGTCAGTCGTGAAATTTTACAGCATGACCGATTGGTACGGAATATTCGAAAGAATCTGATCAGCAGACTTTTTAAACTTTTTTCAGATATGGAAAAAGAACAATATGATGCTCTTTACAAAGAATTCGGTCAGGTTATCAAGTCGGGAATTCATACTGATTTTGAAAATAAAGATAAAATTTCTGAACTTATCCGGTTTAAAACAACCAAATCGGATGATAAACTGGTCTCCCTGAAAGAATATGTGTCCAAAATGCAACCAGATCAGAAAGAAATATATTATATAACGGGAGACAATTTTTCTTCAATCCTGAACAGCCCACATATAGAAGCCTTAAAAGAAAAAGATTATGAAGTTCTTTTGATGACAGACCCGGTAGATGAATGGGTTGTCATGTCCCTCACAGAATATGATGGGAAAAAATTGAAAAGCGCTGAAAAGGGTGATCTCGATCTGGATAAGGTGGATGAGAAAAAGAAAAATGAGTTTACATCTCTTTTTGACCATATAAAGGTTCGGCTTGAAAAACAGATAAAAGAGGTTAAGGCTTCAACCCGTCTGAAAGGCTCAGTGGCCTGCCTTTCCGGAGATAATTACGATATGAGTGCCTATATGGAGAAGATCTTGAAATCCACAGGACAAAGTATTGAGAAAACCAAGAGGGTGTTGGAACTGAATGTTGAACATCCGGTTGTTGTCGGGATTAAAGATCTGTTTGAAAAAGATAGGGGAAATGAACGGATCAATGATTTCTGTGACTTGCTTTATGACATAGCGATCATCGGGGAAGGGGGGAAGGTGGAAAATCCATCCCGTTTTTCTCAAAAGATTGGGGAGTTGATGAGCGAGGCATTGAAAAATGGATTGTGATATAGGGAATTGAAATATTAGAAAATTTAAGCTATTAATAATATTATGATGTTCAAGATTGGTCTTTGTACTCTTTATAAATCTATTGATCCTAATGATCTGTTCTGTTAGTTGAAGTGTTTACTGATAACAGCCAGCGGTTACAGGAATGTAAGTCCCATCCAAATATAATTCAGATTGGGGTATGCCATGGAACAGAAAAACTCCACAGAGCAAAAGAACTGTAATAGATCTGAGCCGAGAACAATTGTTGATAAGTACTACAGTGTAGAATTTTCTTTTACAGGATTGGAAACGGTTTACCAATTCAGAATACGGGATTTGTCAGAAAGTGGGATATGTGTTCTTGTTCGAGAGGATTCTGTTGTACTTGAGTATTTAAAAGAAGGGGAGATTTTTAACATGAAATACTACTCAACGGATCTTCCTGGTAAAATTGAGGAGTTGGAAACCGAAGTAAAACATATTTCCAAAGACAAGCAGGGACGTTTTAAAGGCCATGTTATGGTGGGCTTGCAGATTTTAGAAAAAGAAAAATGATTCATCGGAATACAACCAGAAAAGGCAGTTTTTTGATATGACCGAATTTGTATACCAGGATATATTTCCCCTTGAGGAAGATCAAACTGAATACCGTCTCTTAACAAAATCCCATATTTCATTTTCAAAATTTGAAAATAAAGAGATTGTAAAAATTTCGCCGGATGGACTGACGGAGCTGTCTGAAAAAGCTTTCTCAGATGTCTCTCATCTCCTCCGATCCTCTCATTTGACATTATTAAAAAAAATCCTGGATGACCCTGAAAGTTCCAGCAATGACCGATATGTGGCTCTTGAAATGATAAAAAATGCTGTGATCTCTTCGGATTTTATTTTTCCGATGTGTCAGGATACAGGTACCGCAATCATTATGGGTAAAAAAGGGCAGAATATCTGGACTGGATTTCAGGATGAGGAAGCCCTTTCCAGGGGGGTGTTTAATGCATATCAAACCGGCAACCTGAGGTATTCTCAAAACGCACCGCTTGATATGTATGAAGAAGTGAATACAAAATCCAATCTGCCGGCTCAGATTGATATCTTTTCAGTGCCGGGTAAGGATTATCGTTTTCTGTTTATGGCAAAAGGCGGCGGGTCTGCAAATAAGACTTTTCTATATCAGGAAACAAAAACAATTCTGAATCAAAGCACACTGGAAACATTTTTAGAAAAAAAAATGAAGTCTCTGGGCACATCTGCCTGTCCTCCTTATCATCTTGCGATTGTGATCGGGGGGCTTTCTGCTGAGTTGAACTTAAAAACCGTCAAGCTCGCCTCCGCAGGGTATTTAGATGGATTACCCAAATCAGGAAATTCTTATGGTCGAGCATTCCGGGATCTTGATCTTGAAAAAAGAATGCTTGAAAAGTCGAATGGATTCGGAATTGGTGCACAATTTGGGGGAAAATATTTTTGCCATGATATCCGGATTATCCGTATGCCAAGGCACGGTGCATCATGTCCCGTCGGAATTGGTGTAAGCTGCAGTGCGGATCGAAATATTAAAGGAAAAATCAACAATCAAGGGATTTTTTTGGAACAATTGGAAACAGATCCGGCTCAATATCTGCCCCAATCGCAAGAACCCGACTCCCGGGCAATCCAGATTGATCTGAATCATTCCATGGATGAGATTCGTAATTCGTTAACCCGCTACCCTGTCGCAACCAGATTGGAATTGACAGGAAAAATCGTGGTTGCAAGAGATATTGCCCATGCAAAGATCAAGGAGAGACTCGACCGCGGAGAAGCGCTTCCGGAGTATTTTAAAAATCATATTATTTACTATGCCGGGCCAGCCAAGACACCAAAAGGATATCCATCCGGATCTTTTGGTCCTACGACTGCCGGGCGTATGGATGCATATGTCTCCTTGTTTCAGAAAAACGGTGGATCAATGGTGATGCTCGCCAAAGGCAACCGTTCAAAAGCAGTTACGGATTCATGTAAAACCCATGGTGGATTTTATCTGGGATCAATCGGAGGGCCGGCGGCCAGACTTGCAAAAGACTGCATAACCAATGTTGAGACAATAGAATATCCTGAGCTTGGAATGGAAGCTGTGTTTATGATATCGGTAAAAAATTTTCCTGCCTTTATTATCATAGATGACAAGGGTAATGATTTTTTTGAAACCCTTTTAGATTGAACACATCCTTAACGGGAACATGTTATTTTACACTTGTTTCCGGTAACGATATAATGAAAAAGGAATAAAAGTATCGTCACAGTTCAATTAAACTATAATTTAATTGTATTTTTTTAACAAAGGAGAGGTTTTATGGCTAAACAAATGCAAACAATCGACGGAAATACCGCAGCCGCTCATGTCGCTTATGCCTTGAGTGATGTGGCAAATATCTATCCAATTACTCCTTCTTCACCGATTGGAGAGATCGCCGATGAATGGGCCGCAAGTGGCCGGAAGAATCTTTTCGGGCAGACGCTTTTGGTAAGACAGCTTCAATCCGAAGCTGGTGCATCTGCATCGGTTCATGGAGCACTTGCTGCTGGTGCATTAACATCCACCTTTACAGCATCACAGGGACTTCTCCTCATGATCCCGAACATGTATAAAATGTCCGGTGAACTTTTACCGGCTGTTCTGCATGTAACTGCACGTGCCATTGCCGCTCATGCGCTTTCCATTTTCGGTGACCATCAGGATGTCATGGCTGTTCGTCAAACAGGGTTTGCACTTCTTGCCTCTGCTTCTGTTCAGGAAGTAATGGACCTTGGACTGGTTACCCATTTGGCTGCAATTGAGGGGAGTTTACCATTTCTCCACTTTTTTGATGGATTCAGGACCTCCCATGAGATCCAGAAAATCGAAATCATCGATTATGATGATATGGCCAATCTGGTAAACTGGGAAGCCGTAAGGAGATTCCGGGATAGATCTGCGAATCCGGAAAGGCCTGAATTAAGAGGTACGGCACAAAATCCGGATGTGTACTTCCAGGGAAGAGAAGCAGCCAATTCTTATTATTTAAAAATACCCGGGATTGTTGAATCATACATGACCAAAGTTGGAAAGATCACGGGCAGGTATTATAATCTTTTCGATTATGTTGGAGATCCGAAAGCGGAAAGGATCATTATCTCCATGGGGTCATCCTGTGAAACCATTGAGGAAACGGTAAATCATATGATCGGAAAAGGCGAGAAGGTCGGCCTTGTAAAAGTAAGACTGTTTCGTCCGTTTTCACTGGATCATCTTATGAAAGTGATTCCCGAATCTGTTTCAAATATTACGGTTCTGGATCGAACAAAAGAGCCAGGAGCGATTGGTGATCCATTGTATATGGATGTAATGACCTCCTTCATGGAAAAAGGCAGAAATGCGAAGATCGTTAACGGTCGCTATGGTCTTGGGTCAAAAGAGTTTAATCCAAGCATGGTCAAGGCTGTTTTTGATAATATGAAAAAGACAACCCCCAAAAACCATTTTACGGTTGGTATTATCGATGATGTAACCGATACATCCATACCGGTTGAGGGAGGATTCGATGTCGCACCTGAGGGTACGGTACAATGCAAATTCTGGGGACTTGGAGCAGACGGAACGGTTGGCGCAAACAAAAGTGCAATCAAGATCATCGGCGACAATACGGATTTGTATGCACAAGCTTATTTTGCTTATGATTCCAAAAAATCAGGAGGTGTAACCATATCCCATCTGCGATTTGGAAAAACACCCATTCAATCAACATATCTGATCGATTCCGCTGATTATATCGCCTGTCACAAATCCGGTTATGTTGATATCTATGATGTTCTTGAAGGGATTAAAGATGGCGGCACATTCATGCTCAATTCCAATTGGACGTCTGATCAAATGGAAGAAAAACTTCCTGCCAGGATGCGAAAAACAATCGCGGATAAAAAAATAAAATTTTACAACATTGATGCTGTCAAAATAGCAACCGAGATCGGACTTGGCGGCCGCATCAACATGATTATGCAGACCGCATTTTTTAAGCTTGCAAACGTAATCCCGGTGGATGATGCAGTTTCCTATCTGAAAGGTCAGATCAAAAAGATGTTTGGGAACAAAGGAGATGAAATTGTAAAAATGAATTATGCTGCCGTTGATCAAACCCTTGAAAATATGGTTCAGATCAATTATCCGGAATCATGGAACAATGCGGCTGATCATAAAATTGCAAAAAAAGATGAACCGGATTTTGTAACCAAAGTTATGCGTCCCATGCTGGCTGCGCAGGGAGACAAATTACCGGTAAGCGCATTCAATCCGGACGGCCTTTTCCCTGTTGCGACAACGCAATATGAAAAAAGAGGGGTGGCTATTCATGTACCGGAGTGGGTAAGTGAAAATTGTATCCAGTGCAACCAATGTGCTCTGGTTTGTCCTCATGCTGCAATTCGACCGATTCTGTTGACGGATGAAGAGTTATCATCAGCAACCTCTTCTTTTACCGCACTCAAGGCCATTGGAAAAGAATTGGCTGGGTATCATTTCCGGATGCAGGTGAACCCACTGGATTGCATGGGCTGCGGAAATTGTGCAGATATCTGCCCGGCCAAAAAACCGGCACTCGTTATGAAACCCATCGAAACACAAACCGTAACACAGATCGGAAATCATGAATATTCACTGAAGATACCGGTTCGTGACAACCTGGTACAGCGCACAACGGTAAAAGGGAGCCAATTCTATCAACCCCTTCTTGAATTTTCCGGGGCATGTTCCGGATGTGGAGAGACACCTTATGCAAAACTGGTAACTCAGCTTTTTGGCGAAAGGATGATCATCGGTAATGCTACAGGGTGTACTTCCATTTGGGGCGGATCAGCTCCCTCAATTCCGTATTGCGTTAACAAGGATGGTTTCGGGCCTTCATGGGGAAATTCATTGTTTGAAGATCCGGCAGAGTTTACATATGGCATGTTTCTCGGAATATTACAGCAGAGATCCAGGCTTGCGGATCTGATCCGGCAGGCGATTACAACCGATATTCCACAGGACATGAAAGATGCAATGAATGGATGGCTTGCAAACATGAAAGATCCTGAGTTGTCCAGAAAATATGGGGATCAGTTAAAGAAACTCCTTCCTGCTCAAAAAGACAATAAACTGCTGTCTGAAATCAACAGTTATTCAAAACTGTTTACAAAGAAATCTTTCTGGGTGTTTGTAGGGGACGGGTCTGCATATGATATCTCTTTCGGTGGAATTGATCACATCTTGGCAACTGGGGAGGATGTGAATGTGCTTGTCTTTGATACAGAGGTTTACTCCAATACAGGCGGTCAGTCTTCAAAAGCGACTCCTACCGGTTCGGTTGCAAAGTTTGCCGCCTCCGGTAAAAAGACGTCGAAAAAGGATTTGGGCGGTATGGCCATGACCTATGGATATGTTTATGTAGCCAACATCGGAATGGGTGCAAATAAGCAGCATACCATCAAAGCGATAGTTGAAGCAGAAAGCTATGATGGTCCATCTTTGATCATGGCCTATTCTCCCTGTATAAATCACGGTATCCGAAAAGGAATGGGAAAAACGCAGGAGGAAACAAAGCTGGCCGTTCAAACCGGTTATTGGCCACTTTATCGATACAATCCCATGTTAAAGGCAGAAGGCAAAAATCCTTTTATACTTGATTCCAAAGCTCCTGACGGAAAGCTCAAAGAATTCCTTTCAGGGGAAGTGCGATACGCATCGCTAAAGAAAATGTTCCCTGAGGAGGCGGAAAGACTGCATAAGAGACTCGAAGAAGAGTTTGCAGAACGATATGAATCTTTAAAAAGCAAGGCTGGGACAGAACAGCCTGCTGAAACGGATAAATAAGAAAGCATTCTGTTGATTGCCGTAGAAGTGGAAGAAGGCCGTTCGCCCTGTGCAGATGGCCTTCTTCTTTTTAAAATAAATACTTAGTCACCGGGTTCTGCGATGATCTGTTTTAATTTTTCCGCAATCCTTTCTTTATCCTCCGCAGCCTCCATTTCTTTTGTAACAATGGTCATGCATCCCAAAGATAGATGGATTTGATCGGTTTGAAACGATTCAATGGATGCCTGATCTTTCAGACATACTGACCGATTATGAGAAACCCTATATTGATTGACCATGACACGCTGTTCATCCGTCCACGGGGATCACAAGCCGTATCCGGTTGCATAGAGGATGATCCCAGGGTGAAGCCGGAGGACATGTCCGCTGTCCTGGTAGGTCCGGGCAATGGCGCGGGAATAGAGGCCGATGATGGTTGAAGACCGTAGGCTGGGTAGAGCTTCGCGAAACCCGGCAAAAAAAGGATGGCGTATCTGAATAGAAAAGCATAAAATTATGGTCGGCCCCATTATGCCCCTTTCCGGCTTATCTCCATGATGTTCTCTGGAATCATACATTGTGCAAACTTAAAGATATTGTCGAATCCGGGGTTCAATAAGAAGGGCGGATGCGCTTTGAGGGCCAGGAAATAGGAGACATCTACAAATTGTCCTCTATTATCCCAAGTATTGATCAAAACTTAGGCCGGCTGCGGAACGTCCACCATCACAGGCGGTGTCGCATCCGCCAATAACGTTCATATCCGAATCATGGCATACGACTATCGGTATTGGTCTGTGTTTCCGCATTCTGGGAAAAAACCCGCTGAAGGCAAAGCTGTTTATAGATCCTGCGAGGCAGTTTTTCATCAAAATTCCGACTGAGGTATGCTTTAAAACTGTTCAAGGCTTGGATCCGTCCTTCGGAAAACCGTCGCCCAAACTGCCCGGCCTCATATTCGGTCAGGGCGGCTGCTTCCGATAACAATCGTTGATCCACACGCTGATATATATCCAAAAGATAGTTGTGGGACATGTCTTTTTTTTTCCTTTTCTTATTTCACTTTTCCCTGCCGGAGTCGATTTCAGGGGTAGGACTGAGTGGCTAAATTATACTGTCCCGTGAGATAGCATTTGAGATCGGTGAGTTCTTGCAGTTGCCCTGCCCAGAAGGCTGCTTCCAGCGCATTGCCCTGGTGCTGCATTTCCGCCTGCTGCAGTTTAATCTGCGCCAATGTTTCACTGATATAACGATGAATTTCAAAAAGGTACTGATTTGCCATTTTCTTTTCCAATCCTGATCCAGCGGTGATTGATATTCATAAGACTATTTCTTAAAAATCTGCTGTTTGACGGCGTTGATCTCTGCTTGAATGCCGGCCATAGTGTCACGGGACTCGCAGACCGGGCAGAGATAACTCGTTTGTCCGGCAGGTTGAAGTCCGCAGCCCACGCAAAGTCCCTGATCCATGCGCTCCTTTTCAACACGACTCCATTTCAACGGCGCAAGGGAGGGCGCCTGCTCCTTTTTTCCGGCCAATTGCAGTAATTTTGCGTATTTCATTTATTCCTCACTTGCGATTTCCGGCAACCGGATATAAAAAAAGAGCCCTTGCCGAGCTTTGTTTGCACTTCAATGGTTCCGCCGTGTTCTTGTATGATCTTCTTGCTCATGAGCAGACAGAGTCCTCTATTTCTTGGCATGCACCGGATTAAAGGCCTGATCTATAAACGCTATGGCCATGGGGACCGCACCATACAACTGTTCCCAAATCCATGCGGCTATTTCCGACGGAGGTGGTATCAAAATGGTCAGACTCCTTGTTGTTTCAAATATTTTATATATGAATACATTATGTTATTAATTTTATCTATAAAAATCGTATGAAGTTTCCAAGTGCACAACCCAAAATTTTGCTTGACAAATTATCCGACAAATTCAATCTATAAACTTTCTGTAGATTTGTTTTGGTATTTATAATGATCTATCCAAAATAATTCAACCACAAAACAAGTAGGCTGGACAACTGCATTGCCTGCCCAACCGCAGGAGGTACTTAATTATAGTAAAAATTATAATGAAAAAATGGGGAAAAAAGCGCTGCCCAAGAGGAGGAATTGAATGAAAAAAATATTGATCTTAGGTTCCGGAGCCGGTGGGACCATGGTTGCTGCGAAATTACGCAGGGAACTGAATCCGCTGGAATGGCAAATCACCATTATCGACAATGACGAAATGCATCATTACCAGCCCGGCTGGCTGTTTATTCCCTTTGGAATCTATACAGCGGCAGATTGCATGAAACCCAAAATGGACTTCATTCCCAAAGGTGTTAATTTCATTTTGGACGAAGTAGTGGCCGTGGATACGGACGGCCGCAAGGTTCAATGCAAAAACAGCAGCTATGAATATGACTGGCTGGTGATCGCTACGGGTTGCCGCATTGCCCCCCAGGAAATCGACGGTCTCGACAACTGGAAACCCGATCCCAAGGGCAAGGAGCACACTTTTTTCACCCTGGAAAGCGCAGTGGCATTGCATAAAAAGATGAAATATTTTAAATCCGGACGCATGGTCTTCAACATCGCTGAAATGCCGCACAAATGCCCGGTGGTCCCCATGGAATTCATCTTCATGGCCGATTGGTTTTTTGCAAAAAACGGCGTGCGCAAAGACATTGAAATTGAATTCGTGACGCCCAACACCGGTATTTTCACAAAACCCATTGCCTCCAAAGTGTTAAGCGTGGCAGCTGATGAAAAAAATATCAAAGTCACCCCGAATTTCGATTTGGCTTCCGTGGATCCGGAAAGCGGAATTCTGACCTCGGCCAAAGGCGAAACCGTTCAATACGATCTCTTGATTTCCACCATGCCCAATCTGGGGGCTGAATATGTAGAGGACTCCGGACTGGGTGACGGCATGGGCTATGTCATGACCAATCACCATACCCTCAGGGCGGAGAAGTATGATAATATTTACGTGGTGGGTGATGCCACCAATGTGCCCACTTCCAAAGCCGGTTCCGTGGCCCATTATGAAGCGGAAATTGTGGTTGAGAACCTGCTCCTGGAAATCGAGGGCCAAGAGCCCAAGCCCGCCTTTGACGGCCATTCCACTTGTTTTATCGTCTCCGGTTATGACAAGGCCTACTTGTTCGACTTCAACTACAAAACCGAGCCGCTACCCGGCAAATTCCCCTTTCCAGGTCTCGGGCCCTTTGATCTGGTAGGCGAAAGCTATATCAACTACTGGGGCAAAATGATGTTCAAATGGGTTTACTGGAACATGCTGCTGACTGGCCAGGAACTTCCCCTTGAGCCTCAAATGAACATGGCCGGAAAAAGCTGGCCAAAAGTGGATATCAAATAGGAGGCGGGCATGACAAATGAAGAATTGATCCTTCAGAAACTGGAGTATTTGGAGTCAAATTTCATCCCGGTGATCAAATTCGGCCAAAGCCTCAAGGAATTGAAAGACGATATGGTTCCCTTGGGAAATACGGCCGTACACCTGGTGATCAAAGAATTGCAGGAAGTCGAGGCCGGATTTGAGTTGGATGACCTTTTCCTGCTGATTAAACAAACCATGCGCAGCACCCGGGATATGATTTTCGCAATGCGGCAGATGTCCAGCATTATCGAATTCGTTCGGGATCTGGAACCGCTTATGAAATCCGCCGTACCGCAAATCATTGAGCATTTAGATGATCTTGAACGACGTGGGGTTTTCCGGATCATCAAATCCATGCTGGATGTACGCGCCAAAGTGGCAGCCACCTACAATTCCGAAGACATCGATAAAATCGGCGATGTTATGGTGGCCCTCTTGGGTCTTATGAAAAAACTGGCCGATCCCAAAGCTATGGCCTTCCTGGAAAAAGCAGCGGCCCTGCCGGCCAATATCGACCTTGCCAACAGCCAAAAAGTCGGCTTGGTGGGCATGATTTCAGCCGGATTTGACAATGATGTCAGGGAAGGCCTGGGTGTGGTGCTGGAACTGACCAAGGCCCTTCGCAGTCTAAAGGAAAGCAATCCGCCAGCATAGCGCAGAGCATATAGATGTTATTCCATTTTGCATTCAAAACGGCAACCTAACCCTGGAACCAAGCCGTATAACCCGGTCCGGTTCCAGGTGACCCTGAAAGACGTGACCCGGTATGTGATTCATACCCAGAACGGTTTAGAATCCACGGAAAATTGGGGACATTACAAATTGTACAAAATTTCTCCTAATGTCCTATATAATTGCGGGCAATAAGAATTCCGGGGACAGTATATCAATTAGCTCTCGTTTTTGGCTTTCTCCCCGGTTTTTGAGGCGTTACGTCTCGCCCAAGGGTTTGCTCAATTTGCGAAATAAAGGAGTCACTGCCCAAGGGTCGCCCTGTGCGTTCATGTTTGTGGATATCGCCATATTCCTCGGGGATTTCACCGGTCAAAAAACACCTCCAGTCACTGCTTATGATCGAAAGCATTGGTTCCACGTTCACCAGATTATCGTTTCGACTGAATATATGGGCTGCAGCACTGCTCCAGACCCACTGCTCCGGTCTGTCAACCAGTTTTGCGCGAACAGGATTGTTCTCAATGTACCGGGTGCAGGCGAGCAGGTAGCGCTCATCCATGACAAAAGAAGAAAACCGCTCCTGCCATAAGTGCCCCCGCCATCCCTTACTGAAATTGATGCGGCGGGTGTACCGGCGATGTGCCTCTCCGACTGTCAGCCGGAGACCCTCCTTCTCGGACGGCACGGCAATCAGATGAATATGATTCGGCATCAGGCAATAGGCCCAAATATCCACGGCATATTTCCCGCACCATTCCGCCATGAGCTCAATATAGGCGGCATAATCCTCCTCCGAGAAAAAGGTTTGCTGACGCCTGTTGCCTCGTTGAGTTATATGGTGAGGCATGCCTTCAGCCACCACTCTTGCAATTCTAGCCATGAAACGACCCTATTATGGATGCAGAATTTAAGTTAAGAAATATATATACTGTCCCCGGAATTCTCCAGTACCTGCGGCTGGGGTGACCTGATCATACTGGTTCAGCATATTCGATGTATAAT
>PNOB01000025.1 GCA_013824585.1 Desulfobacterium sp.
ATAAAGAGCAAGATTGTAACCAGAACTGAAACAAAGGTTATACGGAATTGCATCATTGTAATCATATGCATTTTAAACATGTTACATGTAATATATCTATAGGCCTGCGTTCGATTCAAGTTAGAAAACAAAATATTCATACAAGATCGAAAAAAAGTAAACAAGAAATATGAAATCAAGAATCACAGAAAAGGAAAAGCAATGCTGTACGAAAGTGCATATTTATGATATCGTAAGCTATACAATAAAAAAACTATTTTTCTAATTTTTTTCTTGGCAGGAAACGCGGATTTTCTGCTGTCAGTCAAACCTGTGTCTTTTCTATCATTTTAAAAATAATAATTTGAGGAGGGTATTTATGAGTGAAGGTAATGAATTGATTGACATGGAGGAGATTTTGGAAATAATGGATAATGATTTAGAATTGATAAATGAATGTTTTCAAGACTTTATGAATGAATATCCCCAGATGTTAAAGAACATTCAGAATGCAATTTTATCCGGAGATGCCAAAGGACTTGATTCCCATGCACATAAACTGAAAGGCTCTCTGCGGTACTTGGCTGCATCCAAGACTGCGGATATCGCCTCGAAGCTTGAATATAAAGGCAAGACAGGGGAACTGGAAGGGACTGAAAGTATATTGGAAACATTATCTGAATCCTGTGAAAAATTAAAAGTGTTTATGAATGCTTATAAAAGCTGATGATTGAGAAAGCTGCAGGAAGATTCCCAATGACCTTTTTGTATCCAAGCAGAGGGCTCAAAATATATCTAATACTACATATAGTATGATTTCTTTGCTTGACACACAAGCAACAATCTTTTATTGTCATTTCGGTTTACATCGACTGATAGAGATGTTTTTCAATATCGATAATAAACTTAATTGGTTATTGGTATTGAGCATTTTTATGTTAATCGAAAACGCATAAAAGGGGTTCAAAATGGTTGCTGTGGAACAAAGAACTTATAAGCGATATATCTATCGGGCACCGGTAACTTATGAGTATTTCAGGACAAATGATTATTTTGGCGCAGTTATCCATAACCACAGTATGGGAGGGATGTGTTTTGAAACCCATTATGCAGTTCCGAAAGGAGTTGAGGTGTTTATCAAAATAACAAATTTCTCTCCGGAGGCATCTGCGCCTGAATGCCGTAAGGGATATCACGCCGAGGTACGATGGTGCCAGGAAAGGAAAGATTTAGAGCAGCCAACTTTCAGGGTTGGCGTGAACTTTTTTGAGCCTGTTTTGCTGTAATTGTTATACAACCGGAGATGAATCAAAAGGAATTTTAAGTGAGTAGGTTCCATAATCCAGTTCTGCTTTTACGGTTCCACCTTTTTCAAAAACCTTCATCATCGCAGTGTTTGAAGCCAGGACATCGGCTGTAAAACCATGTATCCCACGATCTTTCGCGATTCGTATCAGGTTTTTATAAAGGTAGGTCGCGATTCCGATACCATGATATTCCTCATCAACGATAAAGGCAACATCAGCGTATGGCGGAGTATTTTTGTCTTTGATGAACCTTGCTTCGGAGATAATTTTTCCTTGTCCTTGATCTCCAACTACTCCAACAATGGACATGGTTGTTCTGTAATCCACATTGACGTATGACTGCATTTTTGAGTGGGGCATGGCCTTTATTTTAGCAAAATAACGATAATAGACAGCCTCGTCTGAGAAACGGTAAAACAGCTTCCTCATCTCTTCTTCATCGGATGGCCGGATGGCTCTGAATCGGACTTCAACTCCTCCTTTGAAGGTGTGTTTTGTTGCGACTTCAGATGGATAAAAGCTTGCTGCTTCAGCAATGAATATCTGATCCTGATAAATGATTTTTTGTTCTTTGGCTTGTTTGATGAGTTCCTCCCGGTCATCCGGGTGTGCAATTTCGATGAGTGCTTGTGCTCGTTCCCGTAAAGTTCGACCTGCCAGGTTCGCAACGCCATACTCTGTCACAACCATGTTCACAGACTCTCTGACATTGAAAAGGTTGTTGTAGTTCTCGACACTGATCTTGATATTGGGTTCTTTTTTTAGGTTTCGGCTGGGGAGGGCAAAAACAGAATATCCTCCCTTTGACAGCTCTGCGCCATTAAAAAAATCCATAGCTTCGCCAGGGCCGGCAGTTACATTCCCTTTTCCGTAATGAAGGGCGATTCGCCCGGAAAGATCTGCCTTTCTGGCCGGAAGTATACAAACAAATCGGGGGTTTTTACCAATCTCTTCGGAATTAAACACCTTGTCAACGCTTTGGAATTCAACAATCGGGTTTCGATGCAGCCAGGAAAAAAGTTCCTTTGTGCCAAATGCATAAGAGGCTACGGATTTCCCACGGAATGTTGTTTTGTTCCGATTGGTAACTGCTCCGCTTTTGACCAGATCCATAAGTGCATCAGTAAAAAAAGGTGTATGAACACCCAGATTATGTTTATGTCTGAGATGGCAACTCAAGGCTTCATATAAAGGGCCTATGGAGAAAAAAATACAACTGCCATCCATGATTACAGAGGCAACATTTGCTGCAACAGTATCATAGATGTCATCAATCGGCCATCTTGGAAAATAGATCGGGGGTTCTGTGGATCTTACGAGCATATCAAATTGAGAAATGGGGAAAAAGGTATCTCCATAGGTTATCGGGATATCCACGTTGATTTCACCAACGACGATTGAAGCCTGCGCGATTGCCTCATGGGCAACATCCACAGAAACTCCGAGGCTGCAATAACCCGCATTATTCGGAGGGCTGATCTGGATAAAAGCTACATCAATGGGAATTTGTCTTGATGAAATGAGTTTGGGGATAAGAGAAAAACGGCTTGGAATCAAATCCACCCTTCCGGCAGTGATTGCCTCACTGGCAACCCATCCGGAAAAAAAGGTTTTTAAACGGAATTTCTGGTTCCGTAACTCCTTGATGGAGATCGCATCACCAAGACTTACAACCTGAATCAACTCGAGGTCCTGTAAGTTCCCCTTGTTTGAAGACATGAGTTCTTTGACCAGTGTTCTGGGTTCAGACACACCTGTTCCGATAAAGATGCTCATGCCTGGTTGAATTTTTGCCAATACGTCTTCTGGCTTGACGATTTTATCTTCCCAGTTGTCACTGTTTTGTTTGTTCGCTGGTTCGTTGTTTATGGGTTTGTGTGTCATCTTTTTTTTCCCCTGTCACCTGACAAGCATCCCGAACTCATGTTGAGATGCCTATTTTGGGTAGGATGTATGCCTGCAAAACAAGCCACAGGCCAATGATTGCAAAAAACAGAATGATTTCAAACATAACTTTTTCTCATTATTTAAAATCGCAAATGGTTTGTCCATCTTTTATTTAAAAATATGCAGTAACAGGAGGAAAGCAAGGGCAAGGTGGATAATATATTGCTTGAAGATCAGCATCTGCCAAAAAAAATTTAAAGGTACAGCATAAGAATGGAATGACGGTGACATCAGTGTAATTGCAGCACCCCCTTTTAAAAAAAACTTTGCTTTTACAGCTGCTTTCATTATGATATAGTGGTTACATCTATTCCGATTTACTTTCATGTTGACACTATAATATGGTCACACAAATGGCAGGCACAGGGGCCTGCCTGTGCCCCTACGAATCATGCCATCTTGATTGCAAAATTGAATTGATGATATAGAGTAATCAGATCGACTTCAAAAAGGATATTCACATATGTCTTCAAAAAGGAGGTTCGCATATGTCAGGTAATTCAATAAGTTCCAAAGATTTTCAACAAGCCCTACAGATCGGAAAACCCCCCAACATAACAAAGTTGTTTCCGAATTCAAAAGCCCTGATTGTAAGCGGACGGTTTATTGACCGGGGAATGATTGCAAAAGGAAAGGCGGTTACCATTGCTGCAAACGGTCGAAGTATATTTGTGATCCGTGGTGCCTTGAAAGCAGCTCAACGCGCAAATGCTTCGATTATTATTGAAATTGCCAGATCCGAGGGGGGAGCGAATGCCTATTGTGCTGTGAATTACTGGAATATAGCAAGGCAGGTTGATGCCGTATGTAATGAATTGGGGATTACTGTCCCTGTTGCGATTCATGCAGATCATTATGGAATCAAGAAAGAAAGTGAACTTGCTTTCGCAAAAGTGGAAATTCCTACTATGTTTGAGGCTGGAATCACATCCATTGCCATTGATGCATCCCATATGCCGGATGATAAAAATTTGAATGCAAATATTGAATTAAGACCTTATATCCCGGATTGGGCCGGATTGGAAACGGAAATAGGCGAGATTAAGGGGAAAGAGGGATTGTCAACTAAAGAGGAGGCGGTGTTTCTCATTGCCGGATTGAACGCGCATAATATTTTTCCGGATTGGATCGCTTTAAATAACGGGACAACACATGGGATTGAGGAAAGCGCCCAGGGGATTCAGGTCAGGTTAACAACAGAGATACATGAGGCGATTTCAAAATATCATGTTTCCGGAGCACAACATGGTACATCCGGCAATAGCTCTGACCGGCTCCGGGAGATTGCTGCCAAGACAAGAACCACAAAAGCAAATGTTGCGACAGCCCTTCAAATGATTTCCTGGGGTCTTGAGGTCAATGATTATGGCAATGCCATTCTTGATAATGAGAAAAATTTTATTAAAGTAAAAGATCAGGGTGTCACTGAGGATATGTGGAATGCCATGCTTTCTTATGCAAAGGAACGTGGTATCAAGGGAGGCGATTTTAAGAAGCTGAATTTGCCATTTGAAAACAGATTATTGGGCCAGGAAAAGTCCGTAAGGGATCGGATGTCGAAGCGGGTTGAAGATTTTGCATATAACATGCTTGTGAGCGTACTCAATGCTGAGAACACGGCACCATTAACAATCGAAGCGATCAATGACGCTGGATCGTATGATCCGGGGCCTAAAATTCAACGAATTGAAGATCCGGATGACTGGACACTGGAGAAAATTAAGGAAAAAGCGGCTGCCATTGATAGTGATAAAGGATCGAAAGGGAACTTTGACGATTAATGGTTTTGATTGGCAGACTGTTTGGTGAGATACTGAAAGGTACGATTAGATTCCGAATGAGAATAAAAAAATTCTGTCATTATTGTGGAAGCAGATTGGTAGATAGGCATATCGAGGGGAGAGATAGACGGTATTGCATGACTTGCAATGAACCGCTATATGAAAATCCGATTCCAGCAACATGTGTTGTTGTGGCAGATTGTCTTAATAAAATCTGGCTTGTAAAACGGAGTGTAGAACCCAAGATAGGTTACTGGTGTCTTCCCGGAGGGTTCATGGAACTGGATGAAACTCCGGAAGAGGCAGTGTTGCGGGAATTAAAAGAAGAAACCAATATTACAGGCAAGATTGAGATATTATTGGGTATTAGCGCAAATCCAAGTGCCGGATATGGAACGATTTTAATGGCCGGTTACCTTGTGCTGGATTATTCTGGAGAACCTTTGGCCGGTGATGATGCATCGGATATCGCCTGTTTTCATCCAGATGAACTCCCAGAAATCGCTTTTAAGAGCCATGAACAATTTATTCGCATATTTCTTGGGGCATATGCACGCTAAACTTGATTATTTTTAAAATTATAATAAATAGTTATTATATTAATGTGAATTTGAAGCTTTATGTATTGTCTTGTGGAGGGGGCTTCTTTTTTTAAAGAAAAAAAGTTTTTTTTCTAAAGTTTTCCCTCAAGATATCCGATGGCAATAATAAGGAGATTTTTATATGGAGATTCCGACTTATCAAATTCACAAGGTAATGAGGGTTTATACCAAGCAGTTAACTCAAAGTAAATTGCTTGAACGAGACAGAGCGTCCGGAAGCAAACCATCTATGGATCAGATAAGCATATCCACAGAGGGGAAACGTCAGGCAATCATTGATCAAGTGGCTGCAGATATCGTAGATCGGATTACAAGCTTTGGACCAAGAGATGAATTTGATCAGGAGATCGTTGATAAATTAGAGAGTGAGATTGGCCGGAAAGTGGATTTCAATAAGGCAAAGAAACCGGAGTTTGTTTTTAATACAATTGATGAGGAAAATGGAAAGAAAACCAGTACGATTCCTGTGGATGATTCCCGATTCTTGATCAACCGTCTTGAAGATCTTGCAAAGGAAGCTGTAGACAGGAATATGGAGTCCTGATTAAAAGGAGTGGCGATGGAAAATATCAGAGGATTAGCAACAGGAAATTATGAGCGCCAGGCATATGTCCAGGAAACTGTGGAGAAGAAACGTGATATACGGGAGAATCCGCCTGCTGAGTTACGAAACGACAGTTCTGAAGTAAAGGTTAGCCTTTCATCTGGTTCTAAAGAACTGCAGATGGCGAAAAATGCAGCGATGTCATCATTTTCTGATCAAAATGCAGACCGATCGGAAAAGGTTGAAAGAATCAAGCAGGAAGTCGAAGAGGGACGTTATAAAGTGAACCCTGAGAATGTGGCTGAGAAAATTGTTGGACTGATCGTGGATGAATATGTCTGAATCATGACGCTCTGAGGAAAATTTTGCCGGGGTTATTTTTTAGACAGGATAGAATTGGATTTTTTGTTTATAACTATTTAAAAATAAATGATAAATTTTTTAACAAAACAGGCTGTATTCTGGCCTGTTTTTTGCTTTTTTTATCCAGTAATCTGCTTTTTATTGAAGTCGTTTGTGTCAATCTTGAATTTGTATTGATAAAACCGTATGAAGTACCAAATTTTAGAGAGACATGAATCGAAAAATTATGGAGATCGAATATGAATAAAATCACTGGAATTACCGAGAGCGGTCAGATTGTTGGAAAAAAGAACACCCAAAAAGTTGATGACCCGGCTTTGTTTCAAAAAACATTGGAAGATGCGATGGGAGTCAAAAATTGTAAACAAAGCGAATCCATATCTCCAGGAGATGTTCTTGGTGAAATTCATTCTATTGCACCGCCAATTATTGAACACTCATCCATGTCAGTGGGTAAACAAACAGAGAAATTGCTGGATCAACTGGATCAGTATATACAAAATCTTGGAGATCCAAATAAAACCCTTAAGGAAATTGAACCATCTGTAAGGGATATGAAAAGTTTTGCGGATTCGCTGATGGAAAATATTTCAGTGAAGGAAGGCATTCAAGATAATAAATTGAAAGATATTGTTGAACGTTCTGCAATGATGGCTAACATCGAATATGTAAAGTTTAATCGGGGCGATTATTTATAATTTAGAGCCAATTTCAAAAGTCTGTTGTTGTCGTTCCGGCGAAAGCCGGACACTCAGTAAAGCATAGCGCTATTCAGTATTTTCGGTTCTTTTCTGGGCACTGGCTTTCGCCGGTGTGACACTTTTTAATCGTTTTGAAATTAGCTCTTTGAATTTGAGGCCATTTTTTTTGCTTCCTCCCAGAGTGTATGCAATTCCTGCCGGGAAGTCTCCCCTATTTTTTTCCCGTTGTCCTGAAGTTTTTTTTCCATGAGTCGAAACCTTTTTTCAAATTTTTTCACAGAATCACTCAAGGCTGTCTCCGGGTGTATTCCAGCAAATCGGGCTACATTCACAAGAGTAAAAAGAATATCACCAAATTCCAGGGATGCCTCTTCATGGCTTTCATGGGACAGGGCAGTATGGAATTCTGCCCACTCGTTTTCTGTTTGCTTCATTACATCATTCATCGTATCCCAATCAAATCCTGTGCCCGCAGCTCTTTCTGAAATCGTATAGGCTTTCATCAAGGCAGGAAGTCCGATTGGTATGGAATCAAGGACAGAATGGGATACGACATGGCTGTTTTCTTTTTCCTTAATTTTTTTCCATTGTTTTTTCACATCTTCAACAGTATCAACGGTTGCATCTCCGAAAATATGAGGATGACGGCGGATCATTTTTTCTGTGATTTTTGTTGCGGCGGTTGATAAATCAAAATATCCTTTGTCCTTATATAGGCTTGCAATAAAAATGATGTGAAACAGGACATCCCCCAGTTCCTCACAGATTTCATCAGGAAGCCCGGATTCTATTGAGTCAATCAACTCATAAACTTCTTCCAACAGATGGATTGTCATTGATTTGGAGGTTTGTTTTCGATCCCACGGGCAGCCGTCTTTTCCTCTCAATGTTTCAACCAATTTCAGTAAACGGCTGATTGGAACTAGATCTTTGAAATCGTTTGATTTATGCTGTTCGCTATCTTGGAAGGTTAATTTCGGCTTTTCCAAACTTTTTTTACCCTGTCAATGTTGGTTGTGAATGAGTTCTGCATGCCATTTGGAACAAAATGGGATATCTTTTCTGAACATATTGAAATGTAAGGGGATAGTTTTGAGTCTTGAATAATGGAAGCATCTTTTGGAAGAAAAGTGGTCAGGGTTAAAAATAAAACCGATCCGATTAAACAGCCTTTTAACGCCCCGAAACCAGCTCCAAAAATGCGGTCAAACCAACCCATAAAAGCAATTTTCAGGATCATCTTGATCAGTCTTCCCAGAAGGTTGACGAGAATGAAAATGCCAATGAAAATCAGGATAAGGCTGATGATGTTTCGGTATGCTGCATCCGATACCCATTGTGAGAAAACCTGGGATACAGCCGGATAATAAATGCTTGCCAAATAAATGCCAGCCAGTACACCGATGATCGAAGAAAGTTCAAGAACCAACCCCCTGAAAAGGCCTCGTATCAAACAAAAAACAAGGATAGCAACGAAGAGAATATCAAGAAAATTCATATAATTTTTTTAGCCTTAACCTGAAACATATGTTTTATCAGCGGGGTCAAGAGTTAACACCACACGGATAGGGAGTCAAGGTTATTTTTTTGAAGAAAAGCTTGGCATTCGGAAGGATATTTGGTATTTGTAATCCCTCAAATTATTGTGATATAACATCGATAAAATAATTCAGGGAAATTGTATATTCATAAAATATAAGAAACAATCAGGAGAAGGGTCACAAGGATTGGTATTGAATACAACTCAAGATAATTCACATTCCACCATATCATTTGCTGATATGGCTCTGACAATCCAGCTTTTTGGTGAGCACAATTGCAACCTCCAGAGAATTGCGGATGCATTGGAGGTGGATATCAACGCAAGGGGGAATAAGGTATTTATCAACGCAGATCCTGTTGAGGTTGAGCTGGTTAAAAATATACTTAATCAATTATATGGGCTTCTTGAAGAGAAATATCCGATTTATCCAAAAGATATTGACCATGCCATTCGTATACTCTGTGAAAATGATCGTGCTGACCTGAAAGATATTTTTCTCGACACAGTTTTTATTACTTCTCAAAAACGTTCGATTGCGCCCAAAACATATTCACAAAAACAGTATATTGAGGCCATGCGCAGTTTTGATATCGTATTTGGAATTGGTCCTGCAGGAACCGGGAAAACCTATCTTGCTATGGCCATGGCGGTTTCCGCCCTGTCCAAGGGAATTGTCAACCGCATTATTTTAACCAGGCCTGCTGTTGAAGCCGGTGAAGCCCTTGGTTTTTTACCAGGAGATCTTGCAGAAAAGATTGACCCGTATTTAAGACCTCTCTATGATGCACTCCATGATATGATGCGTTTTGAAAAAGTATCCAATCTGATGGATCAAGGAATAATAGAAGTCGCTCCACTTGCCTTTATGCGTGGCAGAACCCTCAACGACTCATTTATCATCCTTGATGAAGCCCAAAATACAACAACTGAACAGATGAAGATGTTCCTGACCCGAATCGGGTTCAGTTCCAAAGCTGTTATCACAGGCGATGTTACACAAATCGATTTGCCTATTGATCGCTCTTCGGGATTAATTGAAGCCAGGGATATACTTCAGAATATTGAAGGGCTTCGGTTTGTTTTTTTTTCAGACAAGGATGTTGTGCGCCATAAGTTGGTGCAGCAGATCATTAAAGCTTATGATGAAAAAGGAGGGAACAGGGAACATTGACAATGATTCCCTGTGTGCTGTTATCGGTCTTTTTATCCGTTAAAATAGGGAGATCTGTATCATCAGGATAACAGTGTTTGATTATGAATATTGAACTTCAAAAAAAATCAATCAATCGTTTTTTGGGTAATGATAAGAGTTTTTCATGGTTTCTGTTTTTATTGGTTACCGTTATTTTTACACTCATTCTGTATCCAAATTTGGCAATCAATCGGTATTCTTATCGGATAGGAGATGTTGCGAAGAGAGATATCAAGGCTCCCTTTGATTTTTTAATCGAGGATCTTGATGCTACTGCTGTAAATCGGAAACAGGCTGTTGAGTCGGTTCTGACGGTTTATGATCACGATACCACGATGTCGGAAGAAGTTGGTAAAAAACTTCAAAAAGCTTTTTCTGAGATGAGGAAAATGATCAAGACCTACCAACAGCAATCCATTCAAGAACAGAAGATACAACCCCAGGATGCTGTTACAAGTGAAATACCGGGTGGAAAGAAGACACTTTCTGAACATCTATTGGAAATGAAGGACGGCTTTGAAAAGATAATGGGTATTCAGGTCAGTAATGGGGCGTTCAAGATTCTGGAAAAAGAGGAGTTTTCTGAGTTTATTGAAAAAGCCATTCGTGAAATTGTTACTAAAATTTTATCAAATGGAGTCGTTGCAAACAAGGAAGTGCTGTTATGGGAAGGTGAAAGGGGAATAATCCTCCGAAGTCTGGTAACAAAAACAGAAATAACCGTGACAACATTAAAACGATTATACAGCCTCGACCAGGCGAAAACCATGGTTCGAGTCATTGGTCAGCCTCTTCTCGAAGAATCCAGTTCTACCCTCAAGGAATTGATTGTCGATTTCTCACAAAGACTTTTGCAGCCCAACATCACGTTGAATCGTAATGAAACAGAAGAACGGAAAAAAAAGGCAGCAGAAGAGATCAAACCGTTTTTTTATGAGATCAAGGTTGGTGAAATGCTGTTGAGGGAAGGAGAAAGGGTCAATAAGTTCCAGTTGCGGAAACTGGAAGCTATGCAAAAGCAGATGCAGAACGAACAAATTATTACCAGTAGAATCGGAACGACGATGATTGTGATGTGTCTGATCCTGGTTTCGTATTTCCTGCATATGAAAAAACATCCTATCATGGAACGTGACCCCAATAAGACGCTTGTATTTATCGCCAGTGTTCTGGTTTTGTTTTTTTTAATCACCCGGATCTCTGTTTCATTAGCAGACTCTCTTGCACCTTCTGCTCCATTTATGATACCGGCCAGTTCAATGTACTATGGCATTCCACTCGCTTCCGGAGCAATGACTGTCTGCTTGTTCATGGGGATGGAAATCGCGATTCCATTTGCTGTTCTGATGGCGGTAGGGACTGCTATTGTTTTTAATAATCGATTTGATTTTTTTCTTTTTTTCTTATTAAGCAGTACAACAGCAGCTTATTGGATGCAACATTGCAGAGAGCGAATCGTTTTCATAAAAGCAGGAGTCAAACTCGGATTGCTGAATGTCGTTTTTGTCACGGCTGTTGATATTTACATGGCAGATTTTTCTATTGTTCAGATCTTGTGGGATTGGACTTTCGCTTTTCTGGGAGGGATGACAGCGGGTATCATTACAGCCGGTATTGCACCCATCGTTGAAGTGTTATTCGGGTATACAACAGATATCAAATTGCTGGAGCTTGTAAACCTGGAGCGTCCTATTTTGAGAAAGCTGATGATTGAAGCATCCGGGACATATCATCATTCTATTATTGTGGGATCTATGGTTGAAGCTGCTGCTTCCGCTATTGGTGCAAACCCTCTTCTTGCTAGAGTATGTGGTTATTATCATGATATCGGCAAGATTAATAAACCAGTCTACTTTATTGAGAATCAGACGAATGGGAAAAACAGACATGATAAGCTGGCTCCTTCCATGTCATCATTGATATTAACATCTCATGTCAAGGATGGAGTTGAAATTGCAAAAAAACACAAGTTGGGCAAAGCAATCATTGATACAATCCGGCAGCACCATGGAACAAGTTTGATCAGTTTTTTTTATGACAAGGCAAAACAGCTAAAAGGCGAGGACGCCGTCAATATTGATGATTATCGCTATCCCGGTCCCAAACCCCAAACCCGGGAGGCAGGTCTTGTAATGCTTGCAGATGTTATTGAGGCTGCTTCAAGAACTCTGGAAAATCCTACTCCGTCAAGGATTCAAGGGCTGGTACAGAACTTGATAAATAAGGTTTTTTCAGACGGGCAACTGGATAACTGTGAGCTAACCTTAAAAGATTTGAATAATATTGCAAAAAGTTTTATCAAAATATTGGATGGTATTTATCATCATCGGATTGAATATCCGGAAGTTCCGGTTCCGGCGAGTGGAAAGGAAAGAAATGGGAATTCTGATAAGCAACCGCCAGGAACGTCTGCCGATTATGCTGGAGAAGATCCGCAAGAAAGCACAAGTCATCTTAAACGCCTTGGGCAGTCCTGAGAGTGAGCTTTCAATCGTTGTAGTTGGTGATTCTGAGATCGCTTCACTGAATTCAGAGTATTTACACCGTAAGGGACCTACCAATGTGATAGCCTTTCCCATGCAGGAGGGTGAATTTTCAGGCGTTAACCCAGGTTTGTTGGGAGACGTCGTTATCTCTATTGATACTGCGGAGAAAGAGAGCAAGGTTGCGGGCATAGATATCGAGGAACGGTTTGATGAGCTTCTTGTTCATGGGATACTGCATCTATTCGGATATGATCATGTATCCGATGAAGGAGAAGCACAGTTAATGGAAGAAAAAAGCCATGAACTATTGATTCTATTACGGAAAGATGGAGGAAATGAATGGCTGGATTAGCCGTCAATGTTGATCATGTAGCAACCATTAGGGAAATGAGAGAATCAAGCTATCCGGATCCTGTAGCCGCTGCTTTGATTGCGGAGATTGCGGGTGCTGATGGGATTGTCGTACATCTGAGGGAAGACAGAAGGCATATCCAGGATCGGGATGTTCGGATATTGAGAAATGTGGTTCAAACCAAACTGATATTGGAAATGGCGGCTACAGTTGAGATGGTTGGCATTGCCCTTGATATTCAGCCGGACCTGGTGACGCTTGTGCCGGAAAAACGGGAAGAGCTGACAACAGAAGGCGGCCTTGACATGATTATCCACAAAAACAATGTTACTGAAACTGTTGATACGTTGCAGAACAGCGGTATTCCCGTCAGTATATTTATTGATCCGGATCCGGAACAGATTAAACTGGCACATAGAGCGAATGCATCCATGATTGAGATACATACCGGTACTTTTTGCGAGGCTGCTACACCCGCGAAAAAGGATGCTGCGTTTGACAAGATTGTGAATGCCATCAAGTTTGCTCATAAATTAAAATTGGGAATCAATGTCGGACATGGAATCTGTTATAATACCATTAAAGATTTTCATGGACTTCATGAAATCGATGAATTCAGTATCGGCCATAGCATAGTGTCCCGGGCGGTTTTAACTGGAATGGAAGCAGCAGTAAAGGAAATGCGGGATTTGATCAGACAGTTGTAAAGAGACCATTGAAAACGTCAATGGGTACATAAAAGGAGCTGAAAATGTATCTTGTGACTGCAGACGAAATGCGGAAAATGGATCAGGATACGATTGAAAATTTTGGTCTTCCCGGACGACTCCTCATGGAGAATGCAGGGCGTGGCGCAACACGCATGCTGATCGAAATGTTGCCGGATTTAAAAGGGAAAAAAGTCGGTATTGCTGCAGGAAGTGGTAATAATGGGGGAGATGGTTTTGTCATCGCCCGCTGCATAAAAGAATATGGTGCTCATGTAACGGTCTTTCTTCTGTCTGAAATGAAAAAGATTCATGGGGATGCAAAGGCGAATATAAGCCTGCTTTCGCTGCTTGACATTCCGGTGCATGTAATTCCGGACAAGGAAATATTTGAAAAACATCAGTTATTGCTTTCTCAGCAGGAAATATGGGTGGATGCAATTCTGGGAACAGGTCTGCGATCAGAGGTCAAAGGATTTTTTCGTCACGTCATTCAATTCATAAACAACTCTCAAGCCTTTGTTTTTTCGGTAGATATCCCTTCAGGTCTTGATTCTGATACCGGACAGCCGCGCGGAATAAGCATTAAGGCCAATGCCACAGCTACTTTTGGGTTCGCCAAGACCGGTCACATGCTTTATCCGGGAACAGATTATACCGGTGAACTCTGCGTTGTGGATATTGGGATTCCGACTCCAATCGTTAATGCGATACATCCAAAACAGCAGCTGCTCACATCTGAATTTGTAAGCGACGAATATCAACCCCGAATTTCCCAGGCTCATAAAGGTAGCACCGGGCATCTCTTTGTTATTGCCGGATCACCTGGTAAAACCGGTGCTGCTGCCTTGACATCTTTGTCTGCCATGAGAACCGGTGCAGGTCTGGTTACGTTGGGAATTCCGGCTGGATTGAACTCTGTTCTGGAATCTCAGGTACGGGAAGTGATGACCCTTCCTCTGAGTGAAACAGAAGATGGGTTGCTTCATGAATCCTCTGAACAAACGATTCTATCATTTCTGAAAAATAAAAAATGTCTGGCCATAGGGCCGGGTCTTGGAACGGCATTGGGAACCAGGGCACTTTTTTTTAAGATTCTTCAGAATGCAGGGATTCCTGTTGTGATTGATGCAGATGGAATCACTATGCTGGCTGAGAACAGGAAGATACTGAGTTCTTTACATGTGCCTGTGATATTGACACCGCATCCCGGTGAAATGGCAAGGCTGATGAATACAACTCCCGGTGAGATTCAGAAGGATCGGATTGCTGTCGCAAGAGCTTTTGCTTTGGAGTACAATGTGCATCTGGTTTTAAAAGGGGCAGGCACAGTAATCGCTCATCCGGACGGCACTGTCTATATCAATCCGACTGGAAATCCTGGGATGGCGTCTGGCGGTATGGGGGATGTGCTTACCGGAATGATTGCCGGGCTGTTGACGCAAGGGTATTCACCGGAAGCAGCTACACACCTGGGTGTATGGCTCCATGGTTCGGCTGCGGATTCGCTGACCCAAAAAAAAGGTGTAGTCGGCTTTCTGGCATCTGATGTGATGGAGGAAATACCAACGCAGATTTCTTTACTGGACAGAAGCAGGTTGAAAAAACGATTATCGGTGCCATTTTTATTATAAGGCGTATTGTGAATAGGATAGTAACGATTATAACCCATTCTCCGGAAGAAACCCGTTTTTTGGGGCAATACCTTGGAGAAGCACTGATACCAGGGATGGTGATTACGCTTGACGGGGATCTTGGAAGTGGTAAAACCACTTTTGTCCAGGGGATCGGAAAAGGGCTGGGGATCTCTGACGATGATTATATCACCAGTCCGACATATAATCTGATTAACGAATATTCCGGAAGGCACTGTTTGTTTCATATTGATTTATATCGTTTGATTGACCCGCTTGAGCTTGATGACCTTGGGTTGGAGGAAATTATCTACAGCCAAGGAATTTCAGCGATTGAGTGGGCGGATAAACTCCCGGCTAAAACCCTGACATCCTATCTTTCAGTAAAGATAGTTGTCACAGGTGAAGAGACCCGTAAGGTGATCATAACTGCCTGCGGGCGTGAGAATACGGATTTGATAGAGGACATCAGAGATAATTTTAAGGAGAAAAAATGGCACTAATTGTTCAGAAATATGGCGGCACCTCGGTAGGGGATGTTGATCGTATCCGAAATGTGGCAAAACGGGTTGCTAAAACATATGATCAGGGAAATGATGTCGTGATCATTCTGTCCGCCATGGCAGGAGTAACGGATAGTCTTATCAAACTGGCGCATGTGGCATCACCCAATCCCAATAAACGGGAACTGGATGTGTTGCTTTCCACTGGTGAGCAGACAACAGTCGCACTTTTGGCTATGATTTTAAAGGATATGGGCTATTCTGCAACATCTTTGCTTGGATTTCAGGCAGATATTCGGACCGATGCTCAATCCTGCAGTGCCAGGATTATCAGTATCGGAGCAGATCGAATATTTGATCTGATTAGAGACAGGCAGATCGTAGTGGTTGCCGGGTTTCAGGGGCATGATGAAAAAGGGAATATCACAACACTTGGAAGAGGTGGATCGGATACGTCCGCAGTGGCAATAGCAGCAGCAATTCATGCCGACACTTGTGAGATTTTCACGGATGTGGATGGGATTTATACAACCGATCCAAACGTCTGTGATAAGGCCAGAAAGCTTGACAGAATCAGTTATGATGAAATGCTTGAGATGTCCAGTCTCGGAGCCAAGGTTCTTCAAATCCGCTCTGTTGAGTTTGCCAAAAAATATAATGTTCCGGTGCATGTAAGATCATCATTTAACGAGGAGGAAGGTACTATGGTTGTCAATGAAGACGATGCGATGGAGCGACTGGTCGTTTCCGGGGTTACTTGTAACAAGGATCAGGCGAGAATCACCTTAAAAAAGGTTCCGGATCAACCAGGGATATCCGCAAAAATATTTACACCATTAGCAAATGCAAAGATTCAAGTGGATATGATCATTCAGAATACGAGAACTGGTGGAGAAACCGATCTTACGTTTACGGTTTCAAAAGCGGATTTTAAGGAAGCAACCGAAATATCCAAAAAGGTGGCTGAAGAGATCGGTGCAACCGAGGTACTGACTGCCGAGAATATTGCAAAAGTATCTGTGGTCGGAGTTGGAATGAAAAATCATTCCGGTGTAGCTGCAACAATGTTTACTGCCCTTGCAAAAGAAAATATCAATATTCGATTGATCAGTACATCAGAGATTCGTATTTCCTGTATGATTGAGGAAAAGTATTCAGAGCTTGCGGTTCGTGTGCTGCATTCCGCCTTTGGACTGGATAAGGCACCATGTTAATCCAACCTGAATCATATTCGCGATGAGGAAATTTGAACCCGATCAGTTGATCTTTGTAATGGTAATCAGCATGATTATTTTCTTCTTGATCCTTTGCAGAGAATTCTACTGACCGGGTTTTGTTTTATATCCCAGATAGAATCGCGCTTGAACAAACATTCATTTCTTTTCCATTTCGCCAGGTTTTTTTTCAATTATATATGAGAATAAGGATGTTTGGCTGGATATGAATAAAAATTCATTTCATGTTTGATGGGGGGAAATGGATTGATTTGCGCTTTCCTTTGGTTTTATTATAAACTATATGAATAACTACTCGAAATGGCTTGAATAAAATTTAATCTTTCCGATAATGAATGAATGAATTTTTCTTGACATGTAATTTTTAATTTTGTTATAAACTGAATGTGTATTCATTATTTTTTGAGCGGCGAATATGGTTTATCTATCATATCACAATAACAGGAGGAGATTATGGCTAAACGAATTGAAAAAGTAGCTGTCATTGGCTCTGGTATCATGGGGAGCGGAATTGCAGCTCTTTGTGCCGGTGCCGGTATCCCGACATTGCTGTTGGACATTGTTCCATTTGATCTTAAGGATGAAGAAAAGAATAATCCTGCAGCAAGAAACCGAATCGTTAAAGCAGGATTGGATGCAGCTCTTAAAGCAAAACCACCGGTATTTTACAACAAGAGAACCGATTTGGATCTGATTGCAACCGGAAACCTCGAAGATGACTTTCATAAGCTGGCCGAGTGTGATCTGATTTTTGAAGTGATTGTTGAGAATTTGAAAATTAAGCAGGACCTGTTTTCACGAATTGAAAAAATAATGAAAAAAGGTGCTGTAATTGCTTCCAACACATCCGGACTTCCTCTCTACAAGATGGCTGAAGGCAGATCAAAAGAATTTAAAAAGCATTTTATGATTCTGCATTTTTTCAATCCGGTTCGATACATGAAAATGCTTGAAATTGTACCGGGTGAAGAGACTCTTCCCGAAATTACCAAATTCATAGCAGAATGGGGAGAAAAAATACTCGGAAAGGGAATGGTTTGGGCAAAGGATACACCGAATTTCATCGGAAACAGAATCGGTATGAATCTGATCTGCAAAACATTCAAGATGATAGAAGAATCAGATATCATCATTCCGGAGATTGATGCTCTGTTCGGTCCGAATATGGGAATGCCCAGAACAGCCGTTTTTGCTTTGGCTGACCTGGTAGGTTTGGACACGATTGTTCATGTGGCTGATGGATCGTATGAGAATCTGCCCAATGACGAAGCAAGGGATGTATATAAGCTTCCTCAATTCGTCCGCAAAATGATGGAAAAGAAGATGCTCGGGAAGAAAACCAAACAGTCAGGTGGTTTTTATAAAAGCGAGATTGATGCTGCTACATGGGCCAAAAAGAATTTTTATCTGGATCCAAAGAGTTTTGAATTCAAAGAATTTGATCGCAAGGCTGTGGTTCCGGAAATTGCAAATGCCGCCAAAAAGGGCAAAGACCTTGCTGAGAAACAGAGAATTCTTGTTTACGGGAATGACAAATATTCAAAATTTTCCTGGAACCTGGTAGCAAATCTGCTGGTTTACGCTGCCAACAGGATTCCGGAGATATCGGATAACATCATTGGTATTGATGATGCCATGAGATGGGGCTTTGCATGGGAAGTCGGTCCATTTGAGATCTGGGACAATATCGGCCTGGAAGAGTCAGTTACAAAGATGAAGGCAGATGGATTTGCGATACCTGAAAATATTCAGAAAATGTTGAAAAACGGAAATAAGACCTTCTATAAGGTAGAGAACGGGAAGGATATGTACTATGATTTCGCCTCCAACAGTTATAAAGAAATCAAGTTCAGTTCCAAGATGATCTTCCTGAAAACCCTGAGAGCAGATAAAAAAGTTGTCAAATCAAATGATTCTGCCTCTTTGATCGACCTCGGCGATGGCGTTTTCAATATTGAATTTCATTCCAAAATGAACGCCCTGAACAAAGCCATGCTCGACTTCATGGAAGAAGCATCTGATTATGTATTTGAAAACGGTGTGGGACTTGTTATTGGAAATCAGGCACCGGGTATGCCGGGTGCATTCTCTGCCGGTGGCGATCTGGCTTATATGGGCGGATTGGCCAAAGAAGGAAAATTCTCAGAGATTGATGAGTTCATCAAAGGTGTTCACCGCGGTATCATGGGGCTGAAGTACAGCAACATACCGATCGTTGCAGCTCCTTACGGACTGACCCTCGGCGGCGGATGTGAAGTCTGTCTGGCCTGTGATAAGATCGTTGCTCATACGGATCTGATTATGGGGCTGGTGGAAATTGGCGCCGGTTTGGTACCTGGTGGTTGCGGTATGATGCATTTATGGCAGCGGTATATGGACAGCGTGCCGGCCAGTGTGAAATTGGCTGATTATGGTGCATTTGTTTTACCGGCTTTTATGGCGGTTGCTCAGGCAAAAACATCCATGTCTGCTTCTCAGGCCATGGATATGGGATTTTTGCGTCCAACCGATAGAATCATTGCCAACAAAGACTACCTGATTGGTGAAGCCAAGAAGGAAGTTCTCAAAATGGTGGACGACGGATATGCTCCTCCTGCAAAGAAGAAATACCCTGTAATGGGGCAGGCTGCTCAGGGAATGGTCTGGGCTGAAATGTTTAATATGAAGTCCGGTGGTTTCATTCCTCCTCATATGGAGTTTATTGCAAAAAAAGCGATCTACTGTATGTCCGGTGGTGAAGCAAGGCAAGGGCAATTGGTTTCCGAGGAATATCTGATGAAGCTTGAAAGGGAAGCTTTCGTTGAATTGTGGAGAACTGAAAACACTCAGAAAATGGCTAACCACATTGTGACGACCGGAAAACCTTTGATGCTTTAATTTAATAAAAACAAAAGGAGGAGATCCTCATGAGAGACGCATATATTGTAAGTGCAGTAAGAACACCAGGCTGCAGAAGAAATAAAGGTGCCCTGGCTCAGACAAGCCCGGAAAAGCTGATTGTACAGGCTTTGAATGGTGCCATCGAAAGAGCAGGAATAGATAAGGGTGAAGTGGATGATCTGATGCTGGGCTGTTCTTTTCCGGAAGCAGAGCAGGGACTGAATATCGGAAGGATTGCCCTTCAGATGGC
>PNOB01000026.1 GCA_013824585.1 Desulfobacterium sp.
TTTCTGGATAAACGGGAAATCCGCTGCTGTTTTTCCAAGCAGTGTCGCACCAAAGGAATCCGCGGCAACCTGATCCGTGCTCACAATCATGGTGTCTGTCTGCTTCAGGTCGGACATCGATCCTCCGGTAGGGCCGTTGGTCATCATGGTAACGGTTCCGTCCAGGATGACCAGTGTGGGTTTTATCATCATGGCCAGTTCCTTGATGATGTTATGGATATCCTGGTGAAACACATTTCTTCTGCCGCCCAGAACTCCATACCAGTTCTTGATGGACATGCTGGCTCCGCTTCGGTGATGATCCTTGACCGGAGAGATACCGATCACCTTGGTTACACCTTCAAACGGTTCATACAAAAACGGCCAGTCCTTGATCAGGGTTCCTCCGGGAACGGTAATTTTTCTGAAAAAGCTGTCTTTGGGCAAATACACCTCGGCCCCTGCTGTTTTTGCCGAAGCTTCGATTCCGGTCAGGGCAAAACAGCTTGCCGGATCATTGATGGGGTTATCCGTCACCCGGACCGAAGATGCTCCGGCTCGTAAGCAGAGCCGTGCAACCTCGCCGAGCAACAGGGGATGCGTTGTTGCTGAAA
The DNA here is from genome assembly GCA_013824585.1 of Desulfobacterium sp. Taxonomy (GTDB): domain Bacteria; phylum Desulfobacterota; class Desulfobacteria; order Desulfobacterales; family SURF-7; genus QZKS01. The sequence goes on from PNOB01000026.1 coordinate 594, forward strand.
GAACAGATGGTGTTGCAAAGGCTGCATTGACTTTCAGGAGAACACGATCCCCTTTTTGGATAAAAGTTTCAATTCCGCCAAGGGCCAGAAGTGCTTTGTTCACGGTTTTAATCCGGTCTTTTCCCTTTACGATCGCGATTTTGCCGGCCTGGGAAGAGATTGAAAAATCGGGCAGATCAATCTGATCTTTCCGTGTATCCAGGGGTTTCGGGCCAGATGCGTCATAAAATCCATATCCCATGCCACAGGCAGCGGCCATGCTGATCCCGGCTTTGGTGCACCGGATCATAAACTGTCTTCGGGTGGCTTGGCTGTCAATGGTCTGATCTGTCATTGGGTTGCCTCACCAACACCGTTATAAAGGGTGGACGCCATGGCCTCAGCCGCATCCTGACTTCCTGCCTCATGAACTCCCAATAAATATCTGCCGGAAGTAAAAAACAGTTCATAAGAACCGAATATTTCAATCAGCCTGGAATCCCCATGTTTTGGGTTTAATAGCACCTCTGTTCCACCAAAGGTTTTCAGAAAAGTTCCATATTCGTCAGCCAGTTTTCGGGCATTTTCAGAGGATCCCCGATTGGACAGAAAGATCATGAGTTCTTTTCCATTAACCATGCACCGGGAGGTATAGACATTGTCCAGTTTGTCAAAGCCAAAGGCATTGGACGGGATCATGGAAATCTGGTTTGGGTCTGAACAGGTGTCCGGAAACAGGGAAATCTCCGAAAATGCGGCATTGTCTGATCCAGTATTTTTGATAAAATGTTTTAAAAACGATATGATAAGCTGCTTCATCTCCGGATTTACCTGTGAACCGATTATTTCCAGATAGAACGTCCCCTGAGCGACAAAAAAAGCGTTTTCAGTCTGGTATGAAAATTCGGATAGTTCAGTAGGTTTTCCACCATCACGACGTTGCATGCTGAACACGGAAAACGCGTTTGAGGCGGTTTCCATCTCATAGATAAAAACTTCCATCCAGAGTTCAGGGTCATGGTCGGACTGAATCCGCTGGCAGTGAAGTTGTTTGAATCCTGCGGAAAGATACAGTTCCGCCTTTCCGTTGATTTTTTCAAACAGGGTGGCGGGCGTAAAAACCTCAGAAGGTGTCATGGGTTTCATGCCTTGAGGAAGGGAGATTGCGGTTTTTGGATCAGGCTGTGAAACAGAGACGTCGGTTTTTTTTTCTCTGTTCACAAGATCCTGGTGGGAAATGACCGCAGGGTTGAACTGAAACTGGCCTATGAAAACCCCAATGGCAATTCCAACAAGAACAGTCAATATCAGAGCACTGATAGCGCTTTCCTTCTTCGACACCTTCCGGATTTCTTTTTTCATAAAGATCTTATCAAGCTTAAGCCAGCATGTCCGATGCTTTTCTCATCAGCTTCCCGATTTCGATCTTCTGCGGGCATTGTCTTTCAGCAGATGAAAAGTCAACTGCGGCAATCCGCTGTTGGATATCCTTTGGCATCTGGCTTACGATCGATTCAGAAAACTCTTTTTCTCCATAGGTTTCCTGGTACATAAGATATCTCATGATATCACTGATCGGAACCTTTCCCTGGATTTCTGCTTCACAGATATGGGCGCAACCGGCACAATATCCGGAACAGGTATCCAGAGCATACTGGTGCATCAGCTCCATATCTTTTGCAGCCAGGCTGGTTTTATTCAGAGCTGCGGAGATGTTGGACATGAGAATGGTTGAATTGGGCATCTGGGAACAGATACTGGCGATGTCCGGATTTTCCCAGACTGCTTTGAGTTTGGCCTGTTTGTCTGTGAACCCTTTTTGGATAAATCGGCCAGCCAGCTGAATCTCCGTATCAGAGCTGGTTTTTACCGATCCGCCGCCCTGGGTTTTCATGGCAGTGATACCGATTCCAGCCTCGATGCAGGCCTGGAGAGCCTCCTTCATGTCATTCTGGTGCATGAGCCGGAAATTATAGGTGGTCATGATGCCGTCGATCCATCCGAGTTTGGAACCGCTCATCAGGCACGACTGCATATTCTGGTGGGTACTGAACCCGAACAGCCGGATTTTGCCCTGCTTTTTTGCATTTTCCGCCCACTTCCGGACCTTGTCGGTCAGGGGGTCGGTGCTGCTAATGCCATGCATGAAATACAGGTCAATGTAGTCTGTGTTCATCCGTTTTAAGGAGGTATCCAGCATCGTGGTCATCTCTTCCGTGTCCATGGTATAGGCTTTTGATACCAGAAAGATTTTGCTGCGATCCTGGGGCTTGCTTTGAAAATATTTGCCGATTCCATCTTCGCTTGCACCATTGCCATATGAATTGGCTGTATCCCAGTAAGTCACTCCGAATTTCATGGCCAGATTCAGGACAATTTGATTGGAGGGAATATCAAACATGCCGCCGAGGGAGAGAATGGAAACCTCTTTTCCGGTTTTACCAAACATTCGTGTTGGAACAATTATGTTCTGGCTTGATTCAGCAACAGCATTCTGCTGAAACAGCGGCTGGGATGCAAGTGCGCTGACACCGACAGTTCCTGCGGTTTTTAAAAAAGCCCTTCGAGAACATCCTTTTCCCTTTGATGACGTCATAAAAGTCTCCTTTATGTGGATTTATAAATACTGGTTTTTTTTCAGGTATGCACCGTCTTTTTCAAAGAAAATATCGACCTTGTCCAGCAGCCTTTTTGCCTTTTCTTTTGTGGCTTCATTGGCAAAGGCTTTTTCCGGAAGTAGATCTTCAGGAGCATTGATAATCTTGTTCAGGGTAGAGACAAAAAGCTCCCGATCCTGGGTCTGAACGCAATAATATTTGGCAAACAGAAGATGCCAGGGTAAAAATTTGGATTCCGATATCTGAAATGCTTTGTCAAAATGAACTTTTGCAAGTTCCAGATCCCCGCCCATGTCATTGGACTTTATAGAATGATAGGATCCGAACATAACATGAATCGCGCCAAAGTTGAAGGTGTCGTCAAGCTCCATCATTCGATCCATCATGGAAAGGACCTTTGGGCGGTCATTCACAATGGACATATCAAATTTCCACCCAAGTCCCAGGTAGGAGAGCCAGCTGTTGGTGGAAAAAAACAAGGCCCGTGCATCGTCCTTGGTGAGTTCTTGTAATCCTTTTTCAAATTCGTCATTTGAACAAGCCAGCGGATCTCCCATTGCCTCATTTTGTTTCAGGGCTCTCAAGGCATAGTCCCGGGCTTTTTTATGGAGTTTTGCAGCCCGCCATTTGTCATTGTCTTCGACAAAAAGAAAAGCATACCCGCTGTAAGCTTCTGCTGCTCGGAGGAGAAGATCCCGGTTGTCCGGAGAGGCTTCAATAAATCCGTCCAGTTGGATCAGGCTTGCCGGCATGGCCTGGCGCACAGTTTCCACATCTTTGTTTTGATTCGTGGAAATACTCATTTTTTCCATGATCGGTTTCATGTTGCTGATCATCAATTCTGTCCGTGCCGCACTGGTACAACCCATGAGCATGATCGCCAAAAGAGGTATCAGTAAAGTCTGCTTTTGAATCTTCACCATGGAACTCTCCTTCTGTTCTGTGTCAATAGTTATTCCCTAACAGCCGGCTTCTTTTCCTATTCCTGTTTTTGGATCAGTCAGCGAGTGACTTTTGCGGATATGCCTGGCTGACACTGGAATGATGATATACGCGTAAGCCCTGTCTGTTGATGATCACAAATTTTTGATACATGAAAGTTGTAGGTTTCAATAGCAGGAAATATTTTAATATTCAAGAGGATCGGATGATAATTATGATATGCTCATACAGTGGGATTTGTTTCACAGGCGTTATTCAGATCTTGAGCCATTTTTGAAAGATCATCGGTTGCCATTAAAATTTCGGAGACGCCTGCTTTGGTTTGCGTAACGGAGGTTACGAGTCTTTTAATGCTTTCCAGGGTTTCCCCGCTGCCACCAGCACCCATTCTGACACGGCTGGCGATCTCTTCTGCTGAAGTTGTCTGCTTCTCAATGGCTTTTGAAATTTCATCCTGAATACGGGTCATGCTGGAAATAACTTTTGATATGGCCTCGACTTTTTTAAAGACCTCCTGGAAATAAGCCTGATTAATATTGATTTTTTGATCAATCTCTTTGATTGCCTTAGCGGTTTGACGGGCCAGTGTTTTGATTTCATCTGCAACAACAGCAAACCCCTTACCAACATCACCGGCTCTTGCAGCCTCGATTGTGGCATTCAGTGCCAGCAGGTTGGTCTGCTCGGAAATATCCGTGATAACTTCGGTAACCTCTGAAATGCCATTCACACTGATACGCAGTTTTTCAATGAGAGCTGTGGATTCATCTGCCATGGCAACGGCTTCATTGGTAACGGAAACAGATTTGCTGGAGTTGTCATTCAGATCAAGAATCGACATGAATATGTTTTCAACACCGGATTCGATATCTTTAAACAGATTGATCGCTTCCAACGCTTCCTTTTGAAGAGCCTCTGCCTGAGAGGATGTTTCCGATGCCTGTGTATCGATTTGTTGGTTTATCTCATAAAGCTTGTGGGATGATGTAAGGAGCGAGTGAGCATTGTTTTTGATTTCGGCAAATATTTTATCTTTTAAAATTTCCAGCTTTTTTTTCAGTTGCCCCTGGATCTCAAGAGCTTCTTCGGATGCTTTTTTTGCATGAATCAATTCTTTCTGTTTTTTTTTAAACTCATCAGACAATAGAGCAATAAAAATCGTTACAAGGAAAAACAGAACCGCATAGAATAGTTCCAGACCGAAGTTGCCTTTCTGGTTCATGTAGGTGATGGTCGAATATGAAGTTCCGACATAAATCCCAAAGATCAGAATGGACAAGGCAAAAGACTTTTTGAAGTCTGAGGAAGAGAGCAAAAACACAAATGCAATCAGGGCAAAGAATAGCGCAGACAAACGGATTTCGTTGAGGACCAGAACCATAAAAAAATAGATCCCTATCCAGACACAGAATTGCAGCAGGGTCATTTGATTGATAAAACGGATATGATATTCTTTTACATCTTTTGCATAAAAAAGGTACAGGATGGTGAGTGTCAATGCATAGGCAGACAAACCTAAAATCAGTAAACTTTTGTATGGATAGCTGGCAAACCCCATTGCTTTTGCAATGATCATCGAGATGATCGGAATTGCATATCCAACCAGCATATACAATGTATTTTGAAGCATTGTTTTTTTCCAGCGGGTTTCCTTTACAAAACTGTTGGTTTCAATTGCCTTGTTTGTATGCAGGACATCAGACATGTCGTCTCCTCGGACAATGATAGGATGGTGTTTTTCCTGTGATCAGATTCTCAGAAAAAATCGATTTGGAATAAATCAAAAACTTGTAACAATTATATCCATCTCGCAAGTTCTGCTTTGATTGGTTACATTTATTTTAAACCGGGATGATGTAAAAAAATGGAAACATTGCAATTTTTATCCTGATTATTTCAATTTTTTTCAAATATGTCAACTTTTATAGCTTCACTTTTATAGCTTCCCGGCAATTGCAGAATCCAAAAGACAGAATTGGTTTTTATCAAACCAGATGTCTTTTTACCTGCTTTACAATCCCGGGATAAGCTGATACATAAACATTACATCAAGTTCCCGTATCAGTTATGAAATTCATCGGTTATTCCGTAATCAGAATTTCAGATTTCATTACAAAATCATAGCATGAGCCAATAGAAAATGAGGTGATCGATGACAGAATGTGTTCAATATGACGATGCATTGGATCATTTGCTGGGGCTGTTGAAGCTTGAAAAAATAGAAGAGAACATTTTCCGCGGCAACAGCCAGGATTTGGGATTTGGAAATGTGTTCGGCGGGCAGGTTCTGGGGCAGGCGTTGTCCGCAGCCTCCCAAACCGTTACGCCGGAACGCGGTGTGCACAGCCTGCATGGGTATTTTATGAGGCCCGGTGATCCGACAAAACCGATTGTCTATCAGGTTGATTGCATCCGGGATGGTAAAAGCTTTACAACCAGGCGGGTGGTCGCTATTCAAAAAGGACAGGCTATATTTTCCTTGTCTGCGTCTTTTCAAATTCAGGAAGCAGGCTTTGAACACCAGGCATCTCCTCCTGAAGTTCCCGGTCCTGAAGGGCTTCCGTCAGAAATGGAAAGAGCAATGCAAGTAAAAGATAAGATCCCTGTTTCGATCCGCGACAAAATACTGTGCGTGAAACCCATTGAAATAAGGCCTGTAAACCCCATCAATCCCTTTGCACCAACCAAGGAAAAGCCGGTTCGATATACCTGGTTCAAAACCATACATAAAATGCCGGATGATATTGCCGTGCATAAATATTTATTGGCGTATGCCTCTGATTTCGGACTGGTTGCAACCGCGATGTACCCCCACGGACACACATTCTGGGAACCAGCCATGCAGGTCGCAAGCCTGGATCATGCCATGTGGTTTCATCGCGATTTCCGGATTGATGAGTGGCTGCTGTATGTTATGGAAAGTCCTAGTGCAAGCAAGGCAAGGGGGCTGTGCCACGGTAATATTTTTACTCAGGATGGGCGGCTGGTCGCTTCCACCACGCAGGAGGGTTTGATCCGGTACCGGCCGAAAAAATAGCAGTTCTCCGCATTCAGTTTGTTTAGACGCCATCATGTTTGGAGGGAAAGAAAATGATCGTTCTTAATAAAAGACCTGATTTTTTGTTCAGCGATCAATCATCTGACCTCAGCATGGATGAATTTGATATGGCGGTCCACTATATTGACAGGATAAAATCCATATTGGATTTGCAGGAACAAGTTCTGTCTGAACAAAAGGCTGATCCAAAAATTGTACTTCCGGATAATAACTGGTCAAAATCCAAAGGGCAGGCTTTTGAACTGGATGGCACCATAACCAATATGTATACCTCATTCGATCTGATCATGCGGAAAGATTTTGATATTATCAAAAAATTAAGGTTGTACGCCCAGGGTTTTTCCGGATACCAACTAGCTACATGGAGCCCTGCTTATTGCCGGCCCTGGATTCGTGAAAAACTTCCAGAGAACATCGATTTTTTTATCAAAATGCTGGTTGGTTTGCCGGATGAATCCGTACATTCATACTTAAAGTTTGTTGCAAAAGCACCCAAAAAGTTATTGTTATCACCTCCAGCCAAATTTGGGGAAATCGGTTGGGTCATTGATGACGTGATCGTCAATATGGATACGGTGGTGTATCTGGAAAGGATGTGCCTCATGCATGAAAACAATGTGCTTGATGCAGCATTATCCTCGGCAAAAGGACGGCCGGTAAAGATCCTTGAAATTGGCGGCGGGTATGGGGGTCTTGCCTATAATCTTGTCAGGCAATTCGGTAATTGCCGCTATGTCATGGTCGATCTCCCGGAGTCTGTTCTTTTTCCTGCAATTTATTTAAGCGTTTTGAAGCCTGATTTGGAAAACAGCATGATCGATCGATTCGAGCCATTCACACTGGATGAAAGCGCAGGCTTTACTTTTGTTCCCAATTTTTTGATCGATCAGTTACATGTCGGGGATGAAAAGTTTGATCTGGTCATCAATACGTTGTCTTTTTCAGAGATGTCTGAATTGCAGATCGACCACTATGGGAAACTGGTCTCTTCATTACTATCCGAAACCGGGATCTTTTTTGAACAGAATCAGGGATCCAAAATCAATGGTACAGATAAAACCCTGTTAGAATCAATATTCAGCAAATATTTTTCAAAAATGACTTATGGTAATTCAAAAATTCTTGATAGCATACATGCGCAGGGTCAGCCGAGGATATGGGAGCTGTAGCGTGTGAATGGGTAATGGGAACCGATGAAAAAAAATTAAAATTTTTAGAAAAAATAAATACTCCCATGGAAAAAAATCGGACAAAGTAGGCGGTTAAATAGACTGATAATAAAGAAGAGAATTTATCAAAATCAACATTACCTCAGTTTCCCATTTGAGCATTTTGCCAACAAGTAAAAAATATATTTACCAGCGGTCATGGGCAGTTACAATGCTATCGACTCCATAAATTTCATGGGAAAGCATCTGGTCGATCAAGTCGAGAATATTTTTCCTTGCTTCTGGGTCTGATTCAGATGACGTGTATTCGCGTTTCAGAAGTTTTTGGAGTTGATGCACATCAGTACTGCGTCTTCCGTGCCGATCGCCATTTATCGAAATGTCAATGATAACTTGTTTCGTCGCTTCAATAACAAGGTCAAGCACGTCACAAGTTGCATTTTCCAGCATGTGCAATAAGGAATAGCCATTATTTGCAAATGCTGGAGATTGCAAAAATTTTGCTGCAAGCTTTTTATACAACTCAACATCCTTCGCTTGAACGCTTCTAAAGGCTTCAGCAGCATTATTGCGGACCTGCTCGTCTTCATCGAAAAAAAATTCTATTAAACGAGCTTCTGCACGATGTCTATTCTCAGTCCAGTTGATTGCATCACCTGCAACACCAGCCAGAAGCCTTCGGTGATTAAGGCTTACGGAGGCCAGCTTGTCAGCTTTGCTGATGTACAAGTTGTTCCTGAAGCTTTCGCAGAATACGAGCCATGCTCCTATCAGCTCTTTTGTTTTGTCCCCGCATTCTAATAGTTTTGTACAAAGCTCCTCTGCTAATTCTGGTAACAATCTAAAAATATAAGGAAACATGTGAATGCCCGTATAGGTTACGAGTGGGGAAAGGCGCAGCGCATCGTATTGGTGTAGTGCACTATCAGGAAGAACAATTAACTTCCGTATTGAGTCAGAAAAACGCTCCTTGTTCATATTAAATAAAGGCATCAATGGTTTCATTATACAACAGCGCACACTGATTAAATATTCTTTTTTAAGAGCTGTTTCAACTGCCTCCCAGATCCGATTCTCTACCTCCGGGACTTTCCATAAAACAGAACCCAATGCCTCCCAAGCGCTACCACGAGAACAATTCATACCTTGGGTGTGGATACTTTCATTGTGTTGTATAAGTGTATCAATGGTTATTGTTTTACGTTCAGCAGGAATAATATCTATCGCGTTACTTTCATTTGCTTTTCCGTTCGAAGCATACCATATAAGGATCTCTAATATTTCAGTATCAGCGGCTAAGTGTGGGTGCTTTTCCAACAACCGAGCAATATCAAGGCCAAATGGTTTTTCCGGATGATTATGAGCATGCTTCACAGCATTACGTAATGACGATTTGTCAGCAGGGGGTTTTGTCTCTGCCAATCCCCTGATAATATTTTTAACATATGCATCGTGAGCAGTGTCAGGAATCTTTAGGCTTAAATCGGAAAACCGTGCGGGATCTTTTTTGGTAGCTTCTTGTAATTCAAAAGCAAGCTGTCCCGCTGCTTCATTAAGAAAATCAAGGCCATTACGGCTATTTTCATTGTTGTCATAGCTATTGATAGCAGACAGCCAATGACTGTCTTTCATTCTGGCACATCGTTCCGGTTTAATAGGCGAAGTAACCGAACTCACATCCATGTTGTTTGGCGGTTTAATTATTGCTTTTGGGAACTTCCGGCGGAGCACATGCAGCCTTGATCGTGTATATGGACTGATCAATCTCTCACCAATTGTTTCGAGAATACACCATTGTTTATATCCGGAGTGATTTAGTCGATAGATGATACTCTTTCGGGTTCGATAGGGTTCTTCTTCTCCTTTCTGTTTAATGGTTTTTAAAATTTGGATAGCAAAATCGATTTCCGGAGTGTATTTGAGAATAGCTTGCTCAAGAACTTTTTTCTCTCCAGTACCTAAGTGCGGCATTGCTTCGCGGCAAGCATGGGCAAATGACATCCAATCCGCTTCACGCCAACCAGCATCAAAAACCATTTTGTCAGTCACAAGGGCAGGCAGTCGCCCCCCCAAAACAACTGGATTGGCCTGAATTGCCTCTAAATGCAAATGCATTAAACATGGACGCTTATGGGGATCAAGCTTTTTCAGATAGAGGGTCACTGCTTCTGGGTCATCTTGTGCAATCTCCTTAAGAGCGGATCGGTATTTTCCTAAAAAATTATCAAATCCTAAACGATGACCTGAGTGTGTTCTAAGATTAAAACTATACTGGTTTCTTCCCTCGTTACCATCCTTAACAACCATATCAATTGAACGGATGAGTGCATCTGTTGTTCCTTGTAAAAATGCTTGAGGTCCTTTTTTTTCTATCTCAGCAAAAGAGTCGAGATCAATTGCTTTAATCTCATCGCGTTCAAATGGGTTTCGTCCCGGATTAAGTGCGAACCATGCGTTGAAAAGCGAATGCAGAAGCGGTCCACAACGCTCAGGCGATTTTTCACCCCATGTGTGCAACAGCATCATAATCGGATTATGCCCTTGATTTTGGAATAGATTGTTAGGATGCGAATTGATTATATCAACACATAGCTGGAGAAGATCATCATCTGGTTTGTTGCGCCTCACAAAACTAAACCAATTCAGAAGTCGCTCTGTACGTTTTGCGTTTTCATTCCACCAGGTACGCAATAGATTGGAGACCTCCACCGGACGGTCCCCAGCAATAATGGAGAGCCACGACAGCACTTCTTCAACACGGATTTCATCGTCACCGTTGATTTGTTGCTGTATCCAATTCTTTTAATTCAGCAGGTCAAACCACGCGTGCGTTGACAAAGCAGCGCTACGAAAAAACAGATGAAACTTTCCGCTCGGTTCTTTAAATCGGGAAATTATTCTAAATTCCTGTTCACTCGGTTTATCGATAGAGCTTAACCATTGGCAGATGGCAGCCTTTATGTGAAAGCGGATATCATTGTTTGAAAGAACCGATAAAAGTTCGCTGAGATAGCGGTTCATGTCATTCTGTCTTAGAGCTTCAAGAATTTGTCGAACCTGTGTCCGCCGAAAAAGATGTTGTTCAGTTTCTGAAAGCAGTTCAACTATCGTCTGGTCATGACTTACAAAAGATCTGGCATAAATATGATCAAAAAAACTCTCGTGAAAGAAATTCACTTGAGAACGATTCAATATAATCAGTCCTTCGGAGGTCAAAATATCAACAGCGTTTGGATACGTATCCAAAACTGAAACGGGGGAATTCAATTTTTGCCGCTGGCTCATCCAGTGGCACATTGCACTTAACGGCTGAATCAATGACCAAGTTGTTTTTCTTTTATTTGATATAGTACGTTGTTTTTTATCAATTAATTTTTCGTGTAAATTTGACATAGAATGGAATGCAAATTTTGAGTCATCGATTTCCAGAAAAACAGCAAGGTTAATCGGCAAACAGAGCAATTGTCGTTGTGGTTCAATCAAAGAAGATACATCAAAGCCTTTATTCTTCAGAAATGGTTCGACATCTCTTTTCCAGTCGAGTAGAGGGACGTCAATCGTTTTTGTTCGATTATCCTCTTTCAGACTTTTTAATCTATAATCACTGTCTAGATCAAATGACCGGCACACAACGACAACTTTGATACCACCAAAATTATGGGCATCGGTGATTATTCTGAACAATACTTCTTTTACCTGCCCGTCACGACCAGAGACCTCGCTGACAGCATCAACCTGATCAATAAACAAAAACTGAAGGGATTGTTGGGAAAGATCCTTTCAGGGTGCTGACAGGGCTTTCTTCTCTTCCGGTCAACTTTTTACCAAGTTCTTCTTTCGTGCTGCAAGATAAAAACTGGTCAATTCTAAATGCTAAATGGGGAACATTGTGTTCACGGAGTTTTTCGATTACACAACGCACAATTCCAGATTTTCCAGAACCGGCAACACCCGTCAGTAAAACCAATTCTATATTATTAGAGTTTAGTATTTCATCCAAGAGAGTGTCGGTTTGATCTCTTGAAATCGTTTCGTCGCCTGCGCCAACAGGCATATATGTTTGAAGATAGGACTTGGTTTCTTCGACCAACCGTTGTTGAATAGACAGATCAAATGTCCACTCTTTCAACTTCAAGGCTCCATGTGACCTTATGGCATTATGGATTGTATCTACTGTGAGTATTTTATTGAAATGATTTTCAAGAATATCTCGAAGATTGGGAAACGCGCTTTTTCCTCCATTCTGGAAATATAGATCTCCATATGATTCAATAAGTGATTCCAGTTCTTTTTCAGGAATAGTAGTAACGTAGCTCCGGTTAAGCCAGTCGAATACTATTTTATTGGGCTTCTGCCATTCTTTTATTAATTGCTGAAAAGAAATTTTCTGTTCTTCAGAGAGTTTTTGCAAAAATTGATCATAGGAGTTTGAGATCCGGGCTTTCTCGGTAATTGTTCTGAAGTCTTTGGCATTATCCTGCGATACAAAATAGCAGTGTGCATTTTTATCGGCGGATAACCGATCAGAAAAAGCTTTTAACACGCCTTCTTTCTTGAGAGCATTGATTGTCCAGTTTCCACTGGGAGAATTTATTTTGGTCTGATGCCACTCTGTAATTTTCCCACGCGCAATCGCAAATTCGAAACCCTGATAGTCTGTTTCAACACCTTCAAATTTTAACCATTTGGCTTTGTCTGTAATTATATTAAATATAGAGCGGACAAGCCACTTTGCCTCGTATCGATTTCCGAGTTTGTCTGCTATTCCACCCCGTATCATGTTAAGGCAACTCAAACTGTCTTCTAAGATCATTCATATGTGAATAGGGTATCCGCTTTTCATATTGAAGCCTTCCCACGACAATTGCCGGTGAAATTCCGATTTTTTCAGCAAAGCGTTTAACAAACTCTTTTGTCCTGAAGTTCCCGGCAATCAATTTTTTCCATGCGGCTGGTTGGATTAAAAATGAAGAAGCAAAGCTGTTTGCTTCATTTTCCTGCTGATCCCGCATGCCTGTATTCTCAATGAATACTTCTTTTTTTCCATGCAGAAGGATATGGCCGGCTTCATGGAAAAATGTAAACCAGAGAAGATCTTCATATTTGCCTCGAAGAGATAACAGAAGTAACGCTTTTTTCGGAGTGAGCCATCTAGTTGCACCATAAACCGATACTCCTTTGACTGGTGGAACAAACACGACGGCGACACCAGCCTGGGCGCATAGCTCCACCGTTTTCATTTGGATCTTTTCAGGAGCAGTACATGTTAAAGATTTGATTTCCAGCAGTATTGCTTTAAATTTTTCTTTATTATAAGGTTGACAGTCAATTTGCTGAGCTTCAATCTCACCTTTTCTGAGCCACACAGAACAGGCTTCGGGGTTGCTTGAAAATGTTTTTGATTTCCGATATGCGGTTTCAGGAGAGCGCCATAACTTTTCCCATTGCCTGAAAGATGCAACACCGAAATATTGCAGTAAAGCACCAGTCTGTTCTGTTATGTCTTTAAATTCAGGAAGCCATCCTGCATTGATCATGTCCCGGACAGGAAATTTATTCAGTAAAGGAGATTCTTTTTTTAACTTATTTTTTTCTTCATTCCTTGCCAGACTTTCCCTGTACCGGCGTTCACGATTATTCCAGAAACTGGCAGGAGTCCCGAGAACCTTTTCGAGTTCCATTGCAGTAGCAGGGGTGATCTGTGCGGTATGCTTAATAATCTCTCCTATATGTTTCGGAGTTTTACCAATCCTATCTGCGAGTTCGGCCTTGGTCATGCCGAGAGAATCAAGCATGTCCTGTAGCGTTTCACCCGGTGGCGTCACAATATCAGGCTGATATTCATTAAAAGTTTTTTTAGTCATGATAGTCCTCCGAAATTTTCAGGATTCTGATAGAAGTTATCTGTGTCCAGTCCAATCCGCCATCAGACTTTCGAGGTGCTGGTTCATTTGCCGGCTCAAAAATCATCCTGCACCCTTGATCGAGCTTAACAGCAAGTTGCCCCTTCCTGTCTCCTTTTAGCTCATGGCAATAAGACATTGGAATAAAACGCATTACTTCAAGATTGTCTGCATCGGCAAGTTCATCAAGACGCGCTTTGATCTGTTTGCACATTCTTGAATTCCCCTTAAATTCCTTTCGAAGCAATTTATCATTATTGCATATTTCCATATCTTTTTTCTTTTTAAACAGAATATCCATTGGTCACCATGGTGTCAAGTTTAATTAACCTGTCAGGTTAATCAGTTTTAGAAATATTAAATATTCGCCTGCTGCATAGTTTCTTTAATATCAATGCTTTTTATCAATTCATACGCAATACTACTGCTTGTCAGGTTCATGATGCTCTCTTCAGCGCATCTGAAACTCAGCAGGTCACCACTTCCATATCAGGGCATTTTTTTAATTGATGACAGCAAATATTTGATGAAAATTAGACCTGAGTACGACTTGAACGCCTGCATTTTCGAAAGCTGCATATACACTCATCATATTTGAAATGATTCATGCCCGCACATCATATTAGAATTATGTGTTTTTTTTGTGTAGAGATTAATCAAGTCAAGGAAGCCTAAATTTTATGTACAGGAGACATTGAAATAATACAATAAAAAATCAACATCTTCATAACAGAATTTTTCGCTTTACCCCGTTGTTATGAAACAAATTTTTCTATCTTTTTCAAGAATATAAATTTACATATATTTTTTTAAAGCATGACGAAACCGCGACATCAAAGGGATTGACAACTCATTTAATTTGTGATCATTTGAACAAATGAGTCAAAAGTTCAAAAGTTTAAAAAATGATAAGGAAACAAAACTGCAGGATATCCTTCAGGTTGCCCTGAAGATGTTTGCCCGGTATGGGTATAAGAAAACCACCATTGAAGATATTGCGCAGGAAATGGGGATGACCAAGAGCAATATCTATTTTTATGTGGCCAACAAGAAAGATCTGTATGAAAAAACCGTTGGAAATGAGCTGATCCAGTGGAGGGATACCATTGGCCGTGAAGTTGAACAGGTGGAGGATATCGTGGAAAAGTTCAGGATCATGGTATCCAGGGCTTTTGAGTATCTGTTCTCCCACAAGGATCTTCATACCATTGTCGTCAATGATCCCGGCATTTTTACACTGTCGAGGGACCAGGACCGTTTTCTGGAAATCAATCTAGGGGCCATGCAGGTGATCCGGATGGTGTTACAGCAGGGTGTGAGTCAGGGGCGGTTTTATCCTGTTGACATTGATGTGACCACCGATCTCTTGTTTTCGATCTATATCATGTTCCTGATTAAAACATCGGTTGCATCTGAAATTCAGTCTGTCTCCCGGATGGTTGAGGCAGGAACAGAACTGATTTTACGAGGATTGTGTGCCCCCTGATTTTGCAAAAAAGAAGATGCGGAAAATTTCATTCCTTTGCAATGTCAGGTTTATGTCCGATAGGTGTGGCAGTCATAATAACATCAACGATCAGGAGGAATGAATCATGACAGATGCAAGCATTCGTGCACTCAACGGGCTGCGGGATCTTTCCATGCTCAAGTGGTATGTGATCCCTTTACTGGCAATTGTTTTTTACATCTATACCTTTGAAATGAAGAAAGCCAGGGAGACCGGCAACTGGAACGCGATTCTGGCAGGACTCACGGTTTTTGGAATGGATTTTGTGAATGAAACCTGGAATGGCTGGGTATTTCATTTAACAGGGCGATCCGCCTTCTGGACCGCTCCGGGAGACACAGCCCTTCGAACCATGATCGGCTGGAACATTGAGATCATGTTCATGTTCGCAATCTCCGGCATCATTTACTACAACACCATTTCCGAGGACAGAAAAGAAAAAGTCCTGGGAGTTCCGAACTGGTGGTTCTGGGCAATCAGTTACTCTGTTTTCTGCGTTTTTGTGGAATGTGTACTGAATTATGGCGGCCATCTGGTGTGGGAATATCCTTTCTGGAATCGAACCTTTGCCGGTGTGTGGCTGATTTTCCTGTTTGGGTATTTACATTTTTACGTGGCCGCGTTATTGGTGGTCGGTATGAAGACCTATAAAAATAAAATTATTACGATCAGTTGCATATATCTGATCGCGATTGTCGGCAATATCCTGGGGCTGGGGGTGTTTGGCTGGACCTATTAGACTGGTAATCAGGAGGGAGATGATATGAGCAAAATCAAATGCATTGAGATGTATCATGTCCGGATTCCGCTGGATAAACCATTTTATCCAAGCTGGATTCCAGGGTATCCATCAATCGATAATCGTTTTGATCTGGTTCGTATCATCACCGACTCCGGTGTGGAAGGGTTTTCCGCGGGGCCGGCCATTGCAACAGAGAGGAAAGGCCTGGGCCATTTGATTGCACCCTATCTGATTGATTTGGATGCAACGGATATGAATTTGATCCAGCAGAGGCTTCGTGAGGTTTCTTATCTGGGTGTCCGCGCCAACTGGATGGAGCCGGCGTTCTGGGATATAAAAGGCAAACTGGAAAAGAAACCTGTATTTGAACTTCTGGGAGGAAAGGCCGAGCCGGTGGTGCTGTATGCCTCTACCGGTGAGGTCAAGTCACCGGAGGCACGGGTGGAAGAGGTTCAGCAGCGGTATGAAGAGGGGTTCCGGAGTGTAAAGCTCCGGGTGCATGACTTTCAGATCGAGAAGGACATTCAGCAGGTGGAAGCAGTCGCAAAGGCCATGGGCGACAAGATGAAGATCGGTGTGGATGCCAATCAGGCCTGGCGCGTAACCATTGTGAGTGATGCTCCGTTGTGGGATCTCTCCCGTGCGAAAAAATTTGCGGATGCCTGTGCGGATTTAGGGGTCGCCTGGCTGGAAGAGCCGCTTCCCATGGATGCCTATGAAGATCAGATTGCCCTGAGCGCTTACAGCAGAGTCCCCATCAGCGGAGGGGAGATTCATACTAATGGTCTGCCGGAACTCAAGATGATGATCGAGCGCAGATGCTATAACATTTTTCAGCCAGATGCCATCATGACCGGAGGTATTTCTCAGACCATGGAAGTTGCAAGGCTCTGCCGGGAACATAATCTTATCTATACTCCCCATACCTGGACAAACGGTATTGGTTTTGCCGTAAATCTTCAGATGATGCTGGCCAGCGGTTTCAACGGTGTGAAACCCCTTGAGTATCCCTTGAATCCACCGTCATGGGTTGTGGAAAAACGCGATGGTCTGCTTGTGGAGAAATTTCATCATGACCATGGCGTAATCCATCCACCGATAAGGCCTGGGCTTGGATTTGAAATCGATTTTAAGGATTTGAAAAAATATGGGAAGCGGTTTTTCCGCATGGGAAGGCTCGGACTCAAAATCTATGCAGTTCGGGACAAGGGTTTGAAAACAGCCCTGGAGATTGATCGTAACCGGAAACAATTCGGGGTTGGCGCAAAAAACAGAAAAAGTAAATAAGGCCGAGCTTTTGTTCGGGCACTATCTGTTGAATGCCTTTGACAGCACCTCAACAGCAAGATCAAAAGACATGGGTGTGGAACTCATGGAGATCTTTTCGATCCGAAAGGTTTGAAACTCCATATCATCCATGTTTAGGTGTGAGGGTGCAGATGCAGCAGTTGTGAACAGTTCCATCTGTTTATGGGACTGCTGGCTTTTTTTATTTTTCAATAGTTGTTTTCTCTTGATTTTGAATCCTCTGATCCAATCCATTCCGTCTGCGCCAGTGGGTTCTTTTTTCTTCGCTGGGCGCTGCCGGAACCTGGAACCGCCGGTCTTTTAACCGTCTTCTGCCGCCTCGATCATCCTGCTGCTGTCTGATGATTGATTGTTTCATGCAACCCTCCTGATTTTGGTTTGATTCCTGTTCCGGACCCGGGATTCAGATGGGGACTGGATGAAAAAATAGAAAAAAAACAGAAATATCGTTTGTGCAGTCAGCGCAATGTATGAGAATATCGTCCGGATAAAAATGATCTTGAGATATCTTATTCCGTATGTCAACAGGAAATGATTGAACTATCGGGAATTGCAAAAAAAGGAATCCATGAAAAAAATGACAGACTCAACTGAACAGAAAAAAAATCAACCCATGCCGCTTTCTGGGATTAAAATACTGGAATATGGTGTGTTCCATGCCGGCCCCGGCAGTACGGCGATTCTGGGAGATCTTGGAGCAGACATCATTAAAATTGAATCTGGATTCGGGGATCCAGAGCGGTACTGGACCAAAGTGGCGGAAATCGACATGGCTATGCCGAATGGCGAAAGCATCATGCACGAGGTTTCCAACCGGAACAAGAGAGGAATTTACCTGGATATCATAACCGAAAAAGGACGGGAGATTTTTCACCAGTTGATCCGGGAAGCCGATGTATTCATGACAAACCTTCGGAAAACAACCAAGAAAAAGCTGGGAATCGATTATGAAACCCTGTCAGCCGTCAATCCTAAAATTATCCATGCCAATGTTTCCGGATATGGGCCTGAAGGCCCCATGAGCAACATCGGTGCCTTTGATCCTTTGGGGCAGGCACGTTCCGGGCTGATGTTTGCGACCGGATCATCCGAGCCGACCATGCTGCACCTGGGCGTCCTGGATCAATCCACGGCCATTGCCGCCAGCCATGCCATCCTGACCGCACTTCTGGTCAAAGAAAGACAAGGGATCGGCCAGGAGGTGCATGTTTCCCTTTACAGCACGGCTCTATGGATGCAGCATCCCAACATGATGCTGTCTTCAGCCCTTTCCATCAATCCTTGCGTAACAGGCGTCCGGACACATCACTCTCCGCTTCGCAACCGGTTCCAATGCAAGGATGGAAAATGGATTATCGGAACCCATCATCCAGAGGAGAAGTACTGGTCGGTTTTTTGCAAGGCCATGGGCAAGGAGATGCTTCTGAAAGACAGGAAATACACAGATGAAGCAGCCAGGCCGGTGATGAGTCCGGAGCTGATTGTGATGTTTGATGCTGTTTTTCTGGAAAAAACCCGGGATCAGTGGATGGAGGTATTTCAGCCTCTCGGACTGATGTTCTGTCCGGTACTGCATGTGACGGAAGTGGAACATGATCCCCAGGCGATTGTCAATGGGTACGTGGTTCCCTATGAACATCGGAGTCTGGGGAAGATCAACATTCCGGGATATCCCATCCATTTCAGTGCAAACTCAGCCGGAACAAGGTTTTCCGCTCCGGGAATCGGCGAGCATACCGGGGAAATCCTGAAAGAGATCGGATATGCTTCCGAGGAGATCGAGGCTCTGAAAAAACAAGGCGTTGTGAAATAGAACCGGAGAATGACCAGTATGACCTTTTTTGATCAGATACCGGCATTGATCCGTCTGTTCATGGTTTTTTCCATTGTGATTGTCTGTGTCCGGAAAAATCTGTCCCTTGGCAATGCCTTTTTTTTGGGCGCTGTCAGCATGGGGGTGTTTTTTGGATTGAGCCCCTGGGCCATGGGCAGATCCATGCTCTTGTCTGTCATATTCCCCCAGACCCTGGCTCTATCGGCAATCGTATCCCTGATTCTGGTCCTGAGCAATTCCATGGAGACCAC
>PNOB01000027.1 GCA_013824585.1 Desulfobacterium sp.
GTAATGGATCCCATTCGGTCAACCTGAGATTTAATTTTACGCATGGTTTCATGTAATGGATCATCTTCAGGGAGATCCATGAGCAAAATCTCCGTAGCCCCTGAAACATATTGCAAGGGTTGATTCAGTTCATGACAAACGCTACCCGACATTTCAAGAGCACCTTGAAGCCTTTCTTTTTGAATTCGATCCTGCTCCGCATGCATTCTCCATGTAATGTCCGATATTGTTATTACAGATTGATCCATGTAGTTAAACATATCACGGCTGCTGATTTTCAAATTTCCGGAAAATGTGCTTTGATCCTTACGTTGAAAAATTACATCCACCTGAACAGGCTTGTTTGCCTTTAGATTTTCTTTGATAACGGCCTTAATACGCTTATACTCTTTATCAGAGGGATAAAAAATCTGTATACTTTTTCCCTTATACTCATCTTTTGAAGAAAAACCGAACATTTTAACCATCTCATCATTAATCCATTCAATGGTTTTATTTTTAACCAGACAGATCCCTATCGGTGAGGCAGAAAGAATATTACTTTGAACTTCATTGCTTTGTTGAAGCTCCTTTTCCACCTTGATCCGTTCCTTTATTTCAATCTTTAGCTTCTGATTCGTTTCTTCCAGCTCTGTCGTTCGTTCCTTAACCAATTCTTCCAGATGGTTTTGATATCGGCTGAGTTTCAAATTTGCCTGGTGAAGATTGTGGGATAGGCTGTAAGCACGCAGAGAAGCGGTAACAGAAGTCAACAGTTTTCTGGCATTGAATTCGGTTTTGGATTTATAATCATTAATATCGTAACGAGTAATTACTTCCTGTTCTGGTGCCTGACCTGGCTGGCCGGTATTTAAAACAATCTGAACAATGGTATTCTTCAATTCTTCACGGATATATCTGACAACTTCAAGACCCGCGTCATCTGTTTCCATTACAACATCCAGAAGGATAAATGCGACGTCTCCATTTTCCCGGACAAACCTTTTGGTTTCTTCTCCTGAATATGCACTTAAAAATTGTAGCCCACGATTCTGGAATGTAAAATCATCCAATACAAGCTTAGTAACACTGTGAATTTCTTCTTGATCGTCTGCAATGATTATTTTCCATGGCTTTTCCGTTTCAATTTCGGTCTCATTGTCAACGTTTGACTCCTCTTCAGCAAACAGAAGTTCATCATTGTCAGTAAACAGTTTTTTTTCCCTTTCAACCATATTGTGTCTCCAGCACTATCGGATATAGAAATCTAACACGGAAAAAGAGCAATAACAGGGCTTTTAACTTTAATATCGGCTATATAATAAATGCAGGCTATAGAGAGTTGAATACCTTTTTGATAATAATGTTGATAAACCTTAGTGTTTTTGGATCTGGTAAGGCAAGGCAGATACCCTTTCCATAGATTGAGAATTATCAATGCCTTAAAAATAAAGAAATATCATCCGATTGTCAAGGAAACATTTTCAGTAAAACACAAATATCACGAATAACGGGAACAATCATGGCACAGCAATTCTCGGTGAAAAAGTTTCACCGTTTCTGAATAAAGTCTATCTCGAACCTTTACCGAGAATTGCTGATGAACTTATATTCAACTTGACAAACTCTTTACAGATGAGATAGTTGAACTTGCTTAAACAAGAACAAATGTTTTTCAAGCATACCACATTGTATCTGTAGACAAAAGAAAGAGAATCATGATGTATGAATTTATCAGAGGGCCAATGGCCTGGGCCTGCTTTTTCACATTCATCATGGGGATGCTGTTCCAGATTATCCGTTTCTTTCAGATCACAGAAAAAATTCATCCGATTCCTGTAAAACCGCCATTGAATTACGACAAAGAAAAAAAAACCACTTTTTCAAAAGAATCCCTGCCACAGCTTGCTGCAAGACTGCGGGTCAGCATTGTTGGTGTTGATCCGATCATGTTATTTATCACCGTAATATTTCACATCAGTATTTTTCTTCTGCCGATTTTTCTGTCAGAGCATAATATAATTATGGATGTGCTGTGGGATATAAGTTTATGCCCATTTGTTTTCCCGGAGATTGTATCTGACATTTTTACAGGAGTCATCATGGTCTGTATTCTATTCTTCCTGTTCAGGAGAATCTTCCTCAGCCATGTACGTTCAATTTCAACGTTATATGATTACCTGATCATTTTTCTCACAGCTGCGCCTTTTGCAACAGGTTTTCTGGCAGTACACGGTTTTTTTGATTACAGAACACTGATCATCCTGCATGTGCTGTCCTTCAATCTGATCATGCTCACCTTGCCCTTTTCCAAATTTGTTCATTCCGCTTTCTTTTTCCTGAACCGTTTTTTTATTGGAAGTGAGTACAGCTTTTCAAAAGGCTCAAGGCGATGGTGAAAAAAAATGAACAATATCGTTTTTATTGTCATTCCGATTTGCTTTCATGTTGACACTATACATGGTCACACAAAGGGCAGGCACAGGGGCCTGCCCCTACGAATCATGCGATCTTAATCGCAAAATGGAGTCAGGGGTTGCCCATGAAAAACGCCAGACCAGAAACACCGCCGGATCGAAAGACAATCATGTCTTCTTTAACCAGATACAAAACAAAAATGAAGCTTTCATTGAAAGTCTGCGCCCACTGCGGACTCTGTGCGGAAAGCTGCTTTATCTATGTAACAAGAGGCAAAAAGCCGGAATACATGCCTTCACACAAAATGATCCATTCCATCGGAAAACTGTACAAAAAAAAGGGGAAGGTGACCTGGGAAACATTAGAGGAAATCAAAGAGATTGCATGGAAAAAGTGTGTTCTCTGCACCAGATGTTATTGCCCTTTAGGAATCGACATACCGGAGATGATCTCTCTTGCTAGAAGTATATGCCGTTCTCAAAATGTACTGCCTGATTTTGACGAGTGTAATGAAAAATGAAATATAAAATCAGCACAAGAATATGTTTTATAGTTTTTTTATTGACGATCTTATTCTCCGGCAAACTGCTTTTTGCCCAGCCGGAAGAAATTATCATCAATCACTCGAAAAGCTTCAAGAACAACAGGCAGGCACCGGTAACCTTTCCACACGGGCTTCATATGGAAAAATTTGAATGTCTGGATTGCCACCACCGATATGAAAACAAAAAAAACGTGCTGGATGAAGCCGAGCTGGAAGAGGGAAATCCTGCTGCCCAATGCTCCGGCTGCCATAACCTGAAAAAAACCTGTGACCTGCAGAAAGCATTCCACAGGCAGTGCCTGAACTGTCATGTCAACAACCGGAAATCCGGTGAGAAATCAGGCCCACGGATGTGTATCGGATGTCATGAAAAATCCGGTTCTTCCCTGCATGGATTGGGTTCAATCCTGAAAAAAGAATAAAACCACCCATAAAACCGGGAGTGATGCAATATGGTAAAAGCCAAAAGAAAACCCCTGAAACAGATAATGGATCTGATTCAACCATACGACAAGGTTCTGAATATCGGCTGTGGCGGTTGTGTTTCTGTCTGCCTTGCCGGCGGGCAAAAAGAGGTTATCGCATTAAATACAGAACTCCAGGTAACCTGTAAACTAAAAGGCATAAAGATCGATATTGATGCCTATACGGTTGAACGCCAGTGCAATGAACAGTTTCTCAGAGAACTGGATGACAGAACAGCAGACTATGATTGCATCCTGTCCATGGCCTGTGGCGCAGGAGTACAACTTCTTGCTGAAAGATATCCGGATAAACCGGTATTCCCGGCTGTGAATACCATGGCAATCGGCATTGACAGAGAAATCGGCATATATGAAGAAAAATGCCGTGCCTGCGGGGAGTGCGTCATCGGTTTTACCGGAGGGATCTGTCCGGTGACCCGTTGTGCCAAAGGCTTATTTAATGGCCCCTGCGGCGGAGTGCATGGCGATCGATGTGAAGCAAACCAGGATGCGTCCTGTGCCTGGGTCGACATATACAACCGCCTGAAAAAACAAAACCGGCTTGACAGCATCATGCAGTTTCAAAACGTGATGTCATGGCAGGATCAAGTCCAGAGAACCATTATTCAGGAACCTTATGAGAGCAGATATTACAATGTTTCAAAAATAAAATAAATTAGCTTGCCTTCTTTCTGGATATAGGTTAGTATCCAGCAATTCAATCCAGCCCGGCTATATCTGCAAGGGCAGTTTCTTTCTGAAGGTACAATCCATTTAACAAAGTGGCTCCCTCCAGTTTGCAACATTGAAATTATTTTATGAAAGGAGGATATTATTATGGCCAATGGAACTGTTAAATGGTTTAACGACAAAAAAGGGTTCGGATTCATTGAACAAGAAGACGGATCTGATGTGTTTGTTCATCATTCAGCAATCAAATCAAACGGTTTTAGATCCCTCAATGAAGGCGACCGAGTTACCTTTGATGTAGAAAAAGGACAAAAAGGTCCAGCCGCAGCGAATGTTACTGTGATCTAACTTTTTGTTATGAGTAGATAAAGGCATCCCTTTTGTTTTCAGGGATGCCTTTTTTTTTCGGTCTGACTCGGTTAATACCGACTTGATGCTGTAACGGTTTGAAATCATCAGCTCACAAGCCAAGAATAGATTTGCATTCATATTCTTCTCTTTTTGTCACGAATGATGTTTTCAATGCCGGAAATGGATTATTTTTTGATAAAATGATTGACTTATTATTACAAATCGTTAAATTTAAGATTCGAATATCTCTATCGTTCACGAATCGTGTATCTTTTCGGTATTTATTTTAGGGTCTGTCTAAAGAGATCCTCTTTTTGGCTCTCCCTCAAAATAATTTTTTAAGATTTTGTACAAAATAAAAATCACAGGGAAAGGAACAACTATAGATGGAAGGTCATGTCAAATCATACGATGAAAAAAAAGGCTATGGTTTTATTGATACCGAAGAGCATGGTGTTATTTTTATCCATAAAACAGGCATAAAAGATTTTGGCCCTTTTGGCCTGCAAAAAGGGGATTATGTGTCTTTTGAATTAAAGACAACCCCTAAGGGAATTCAAGCCGTCAACTTGAAGCCCCGTAGATTAAAATAAATCAGGATCTGTTTTTTCGAAATTCGAGCAATGAATGCATGCAACTGCATTCGGTATCGCATCCTGCGTGATTATTGTGCTATCTGCATAATACATCCCGCAGGTTTTCCTTTTTTTTGTCTCCAAGTACAATAAAATCGGTTCTCTCCATTCATCTGCAAAATGTTTTTAACGTCATAAGTCAAGGTTTAACCCCATCTGCTTCCGCTTCCAGTCCGAAATATTTTCCCAGATCAATGTAACGCCAGATTCCGGTCACGGTCTCTCTTTTTTCAAGGTTGGCCTGGGTCAGCTTGATGACCGACGGCAGGATCAGCAGGGCTCCTATGGTGGTGGCTGTCATGGTGATGCCCATGAGAGCCCCGAAAAAAATGACCGGCTTGAAACTGGAGATGGTCAGCACGACAAAGCCGAGGATCAGCGCCAGAGAAGTATAGATGATGGCCTTGCCAGCAACCTGCAGGGTCTTCCGGATGGAGTCATCAATGTCATGTCCTTTCTGGTGAATATTTCGATAGGTATTCAGGAAATGGATGGTGTCGTCCACGCCGATGCCGATGGTGATGGAAGCGATGATAGAGGTGACCGTATCCAGGTTGATGCCGAGAAAACCCATGATGCCGAAATTGAACATGACCGCCGTACTCATAGGAATGAGGGAAAGGAGTCCTGCGCTAACCCGTTTAAAAAGCAGGGTGACGATGATGGCGATGATTACCAGGGAAGAAAACAGGCTTTGCATCTGGCCGGAAATGATATAATCCACCATTTTGATGTTCATCACCGGAAATCCGGTGATGTGGTATGTGAGGGGCTTGGGCAGATTTTTTTGCAGATATTCATCCAACTGACTGAAAATTCGTTTGATTTCGCCCGTGCCGATGGAATACTCCTCTTTCTGGCAGAGGCGCGCCAGCAGACCACAGGTTCTGAAATCAGCATCCACATAGGGTTCAAAATCATCGACACGGCCGTCGGAATCGTTGTCGTCACCGGAATAGATTTCAAGGTAATCCATGATATCCGAAGGATTATCCGGAATGCGATAATAGTCGAGGTTGTCCTGATTCATGGCAAAATGCATGGTCTTGATATAGTCCGCAAAGGCATCGGTTCTGCCGATGTTCATATGGTTGTTTTCCGGGGCGACCATCCAGGCACGGATGGATTCAAGTGTATTCAGCACTGCCGGCGACTTGGCACCGCCTGCGACACCGCTATCGATGAGCAGATTAAAGCCCCACCTGCCGCCGAATTTTTTTTCAATCTCAACAGCGCTGGTGCGGATGACGTCGTCCTCCTTGAAATACTGCATAAAGTCCGATTCCACCTTTAATCGCGACAGACCGACCATGGATATGACCAAAAGCACCGCCACTACCAGCAATACCTTTTTATGATGACGGGTCGCGCCGATAATCGACAGTTCGACCAGCCAGTCGATAGCGGTGCTTTTCAGTTCCTGATTTTTTTTAATCAACAACCGCGGCCGCTGGTGGGGCATGATCGCCAAACCAGCCGGAATCATGGTGCAGGAAATAATCAGGGCGAACAGCACGCCGATGCCGGAAAAAATCCCCCATTCATGCATGGCAGTGAGCTGGCTGGTTGCCAAGGTGAAAAAGGATACAAAAGTTGTTAAAGCAGCCAGAAGAACGGTGGTGGAGATATGGGACATGGAGAGTTTCAGACCGGCTTTGAGTCCTGTCCGGTCGATCATATCAAAATCAATATAATATTGGTTCAAAAGATGAATGGCGTAAGAACTGCCCACAGCAATCATCAAAGGGGGTAACGAGACTCCCAGGGCGGTTATTTTTATTCCGCAATACCCCATCAGTCCGAGGACCCATACAGTGGACATGCTGAGGGTAATGGCAGGCAGAAGAATGCCGCGGAAAGATCGGAAATTGAAAAAAAAGATAATTACAACTGCGAGGAGTGTGAAGGGCAGAAATTTACCCAGGTCCCGGTGCAGGTAGTTGTTAAACCAGATATTGGAAATCGGCGCCCCCTGGGGCACGAGGGTCAGTTCCTGATGGCTCTGGATAAGTTCCAGCATTTCCCGTGAAATGGGGTCCTGATCCTTGAGATTGATGAATTTTATGATAATGCCGAAATCACTGATCTCTCCAGTCCTGGCATCCCGGGAATAAATCCCTTTTTCATGTGCGGGATTGCGGGTCAATTTTTGACGAAACTGGTCGAAATCCTCTTTGCCGGCCGGCAGGATGCGTTTGCCAAGGTCGTCTTTGGGAATCAGGTCGTTGGTATTGAGGGCGTCGTTTTCTCCGGTAATATCCTTAATCGTAAAGGGCGAAATAATTTTATCAATGGGTTGCCCCTGTTTCAGTTCCTTTGACTTCATTACGGCGTCTTTCAATTTCCGGAGATCCTTTTCTTCCAGGAGCGCTTTGTCGCCGATCTTTTTTTCTATTTTTCGTTTCAAAAAGCGGGCAAAAGGCGGGTCATCCGTCCATTGTTCCAATAATTGTTTTGATTCAATAGGTCCTTTCCCGATCATTTCGTCCAGACGTTTCAGACGGTTTTCCTCAAGGGTTTTATTATACTCTTTGTATTCCTCAATGTCGATAACCAGCCCATCAATCAGTCGAAAGGCTTCAGCCGACCAGAGCTTGGAATGGCTTACGCTCATGATGATGAAACGCCCGCTGTCGCCATAGATTGTCTTGCTCTCATTGTAAAAGGCGTACTCAGCGTCGTTTTGCGGCATGAACACTTCAACCGAGTTATCAAAGTGTAACTTGTTGAGGCCGCCGGCCAGGATAACACTGATGATCAACAGGATGAGCAGAACCGTTTTGGGCCATTCCAGAACAAAAGCGATGTAGCGATTCATCTTCTTCTTCCTTTATCAAAGGGTAAGATATTCAACATGGAAACCTTGGAGGAATAAAGTCTGTCGTTCCTTTTTTTCAGCAGGCTTTTACCGCTTTTCCGCTGATCTTTTCCAAACCCTGTTTCCGGGAATAAACGGTAAAAAAATTCTGAAATTTCATCATATGAAAGGGTAAACCGCTTGTCAATTTGGATTTAATGATTGAACTCTGAATTCGGACAAATCAGAAAAAGCCTTGACTTGGCTTAATGGATAACCTCTTGTTTTTTTGAAATATAAATAATTCAATCGCGTATATAGTGTGTAGAGGGCTATTTAAAAAAAATGGGGTCAAACCTTGTTTCGTGATTATGAATGTTATTAAATCACAAATCAAGGTTTGACCCCATTTTCTCCTTTAAACAAAAACGGCTGGAGAAACGTTGAACTGCTCGCTCAGCAGTTTGACCTGACGGATATTCAACTGGCGTTTTCCAGAAAGTATTTCCGATACAACCCCTTGGGAACCTATTCCGATAAGATCTCCCTGTTTGAGACCATGTTCCTCAATAAGAAATTTAAGCGTTTCAATGGGATCACCCTTCATTTTTGATATATTCCTGGACTCATACATCTCAACAAGGCTGCCGATCGTTTCCATTAATGAAGCCAGGGGATGATGTTCATCTTCACCGACTTCATCCATTAAATCATCCAGGAAACAAACCAGTTTATTGTATTCCCTCATGTTGTGCGGAACGGAGAATATATTCCGTATTCCCGGCCAAACGGTTGCAACTTTTTTAAGCTCGATATCCATGATTATACCTTCCATTTGCCTTTGTCATATTCCTGATGCGTCAGGACATGACGGATATATATCTTTTTCGTGTTGTAATGAACAGCCGCAATCAAACGTACCCTGTTTCCTCCGATATTAAAAACGGTGTATTTATGCACCTTGTCTGCACTCGGAAAGGTTAACCGTAAATCGTTAAATGATGCAAAGTCGGTATTCCTTACAATCCTGTACCAGGATTCCAGAGCACTGGAACATTCCGGATACTTTTTCGAAAATTCAATCAGCCGCTTCCGGGTAATGATATGCATGAAGACAGAATAATCTCAAATTGAGATGGCGTCAAGGGAAAATTGTTTGCCTTGATGACCCACAAAGTTCTCCGTTATCGGACTTTGATCCGGCATCCAGAAAGGTCTATTCAGGGTATGCCCTAAATTGATGTAAGGCGATGATTGATCATTTAAAATACTGAATCAGAATGGCTTTCCTTGAAACCAACGCGGCCATACGAGGGCTCCTTGCCTGACCACCTGTCGTCAATATTCAGTGGTATGATTCCGAGGCGCTGGAGCTGACCTATAAAGCGCCAAATGGCAGGGTAGCAAACAGTTTTCGCATTATTAAGATGATGTGGCTGATCGTCTAAGGATCGCTGTTCCGACTGTGAGTATAGCAGTAAAAAAGGGAATGCAAGTCGTTCAGAACGAGGGTTTGAAATTGTCAGAAATATTGAATATCAAAATATAAAGGGCGTCACCACCACGTCCTCAAATTTGATTGACATTTATCGATCTTAATGAAACATATGCCCCCATAGCATCAAGAGATTTTAGATGATATTTATCAACAGGGGATGTTTTTATATCTGAAAACAGAATCAGGGAAAATGTACCTGTAAATAAATGAGTTAGACAATTAAGGGGACATCAATACGAGGTGGTTCAAAGGAGCCCTAATGAAACTGAGGTTTGAGTGGGATGAAAAGAAAGCCAAAGCAAATCTCAAAAAGCACAAGATCGATTTTGATGAAGCCACGACAGTCTTTACTGACCCCGTCTCAATTACCATTCACGACCCTGACCATTCAGCGGATGAACAGCGGTACATTGACATCGGCAGTTCTGCTGCTGACCGTGTACTTGTAGTAGTTTATACGGAACGTGGTTCAAACATACGTATTGTCAGTTGCCGAAAGGCAACCTCAACGGAGCGAAAACTTTATGAAGAAAACAAAGGTTAAAATTGAACAACCAAAAGACAAAGATCTACGTAATGAGTACAATTTCCGGGGGGGAGTGCGCGGCAAGCACCACAAAGCAATGAAAGCCGGGTATACCGTCACGGTCCACAAAGCGGACGGGACCACTGTTGTAAAAAACATAGCTCCAAAAGAGGGAACTGTAGTTCTCGAACCAGAAGTTCGCGCCTATTTCCCGGATTCGGAATCTGTAAACAAGGCTTTGCGCTGTCTAATTCCTCTATTGTCGAAAAAACGTGTGACAAAGGCAAAGAAAGCCTAACCCACAAAATCATATCGGATGTAAAGGGGCTGCCGGTTTTCGCTTTATTAAGATGATATGGCTGATCGTCTAAGGATCACTGTTTTGACTGTGAGTATAGCAGTAAAAAAGGGAATGCAAGTGGTTCAGAACGAGGGTTTGAAATTGTCAGGAATATTGAATATAAAGGGCGTTACCACTCCCTTGAAAAGGAAAGTTACAAATATGAAAATATTGATCATATATTTTGGTATTGTAGTCGGAATTACTTTATTGCAAGGCTGTTTTAAAATTGAAGTCCCTGTTAGAGAAGTAGCAGATGTTACAAAAGAAGCTTATCACTCAACCAAAGAGATGTTATCGAAAGAAAAGGATAAGAATAATCAAAACGAAAATACTCCTCACAAAGATGAACTGATTACAATCATGCGTGAAAGTTTGCCGGATGAGAGTAAGACAGCCCAGTCCATTGATCGTGGTGATTCTGTAAAAATTATCGCAGCATATGCGCGTGAAGAAGGTCTTCATACTTTCGCAGATAAACTTGACCCAATGAATTAAAGATAAACAGGACTTATCGATTCAAAATGTCACATTCAACAACAAGCTTTCCAATCAAGGCCCTATTCCTGGTTACCCTGTTTGCGCTAACTATCCAATTATCCTGTTCATATGCAGACCAGATCCAAAAACCAGAAGTGAACAACCATAGAGTTTTCTTTGCAAAAGAACCAATTTTTAACAGCCAGATTTATGTATCCGAGTCTGGAATGCAACATGACCGTACAGTTGTCTTGATTCATGGCGTGAGTGAGAAAGCATCAGATGACTGGAAGAATGTAGTAGATATCGTCGATGATTCATTTCATGTCATCACTTTTGATCTGCCTGGTTTTGGTCGATCTGAAAAAAAAGATTTGATTTACTCCATTGAAAAATATTCAAGTTTTTTAAATTGGTTCATTGGAACATACACTAAAAAACCGATCTCTATTGTTGGGCATTCACTTGGAGGTGCAATATCCCTTTATTATGCTGGCACCTATCCAAAAGGTTTAGATAGGTTGATCATTGTTGATGTACCTGGGATATTACATCGATCTGCATATTTTAATAGTTTTGTTCGATTAAGTCCCTCCGCGAAAAATAATTCTTCAAATTCACCTCTAAATTTCCTTGAGAACGTTGCCGGAACATCAATTAAAAATGTTGATAGTATTTTAATGCCAGATAATTTCAAGGAATTTTTGAATTCAGACATCATTCAAAATAAAACCAAGGAAAAGGATGCCCGAACTGTCGCCGGAATATCCTTACTGGATACAGACTATTCAGAAATAATTGCGAATATATCCACCCCCACGAACATAATTTGGGGAGAAAATGATTCGATCGCACCAATTCGAACTGGCAGGTTGCTTTCGGGCAGTATTCCTATTTCTACGCTATCTATTATTCCCAATGGTTCACACAGTCCGATGTTCACGGAGCCAGCAGAATTTAACAAAATACTCCTGAGCTGTTTGAACGGAAGCACGAGTATCGCGATAAAAGATGCTCCAGGAGACAGACAGATTGAAAAACAAATTGTCTTAAACGATGAAAAGGATATTCTATTAAATGGTACTTATGGAAAAATATTGATTAAAAATTGCGAAAGAATAAAGTTATTGAACGCAACCGTTGAGCAGATGATCATTGAAAATAGCGAAGTAACGATTGAAAATTCTGTAATTCATTCTTATACATATGCGCTTAATGCTATTGATTCAATCATCACAATAACCGGATCATCCATAAAAGGCGAAAATGCAATAATTGTGAATAATTGTGAACTTGATATTGCAGGCGGGAAAATACAAGGCATTAATTCAGCAATTCAGTCTCTCTATAACACGAGAATACTCTTTTCTGTATGCAAGGTTAAAAGCATGCTTACAGATCGATACTTTCATGAGATACTGAATGTCTATATAAATGAACCGATTTAGGAGATCTCAAATTGACAGGGAATTCGTTTCTCATCGAGCGTTCGAAAAGTCAATGTAATGGCAGTAGTCCAGAAAATAGGGTCAAATCTTGATTATTGATTATGAATGTTATTAAATCACAAATCAAGGTTTGACCCCTTTTTTGTAATCACTTTTCCACTCTGTCCCTTCTGGATAAAATGGCGTCCGGATCAATCTCGCCCAGATGATTAAACACATAATCGGGCTGATACGGGAACCGGTTCATGGTTTCCCTGGTTGTAACACCGGATAAAACCAGGCAGGTGGTCATTCCGGATTCCAGGCCGCCCATGATATCCGTATCCATCCGATCGCCGATCATAAAACAGTTTGCCGAATGCACCCCCAACTTCTTACGCGCCAAAAACATCATGACTGGATTCGGCTTTCCCAGGAAATAAGGCGTAACCCCGGTAACCTTTTCAATGGGAGCAACCAGGGCACCGCATGCAGGTACCGGACCTCTTTTGCTGGGACCGGTTAAGTCCGAATTGGTAGCAATGAATTTTGCGCCTTCCTGGATCAGGAGGGTTGCTTCGATGATTTTTGCATAGTCATACTCCTCGGTCTCGGCGATAATCACATAATCGGGATTTTTGGACGTTATTTCAATGCCCGCTTTTTCAAGTTCGGCAAGAACGCCTTTGCCCCCGATCACATAAGCTGAGCACCCATTCGGTCTTTGCACTTTGAGGAAGCTCGCAGTAGCCATAGCCGAGGTATAAAAACAGTCCTCCGTAACATCGACTCCCATGTTCAGAAGCCGATCCCTCAGTTCCGCTGGGGTGTGGTAGGAGTTGTTGGTTAAAAACAGAAATCGGTAATTGCTCTTCATGAGCCGGTTCACAAACTCTTTTGCTCCAAGAATCAATCTGGAGCCGGTATACACGACCCCGTCCATGTCCAGTATAAATGATTTCTGGTAGGTTCGGTTATCCACAATAACGAAATCTCCTCTTTTCTTAATATCCCTTCTATGCCTTATCCGGCACAAGATTGTAAAAATACCGCATCACATCGGTTCGGGTGATGATCCCGACAATCTCATCATTCTCGATCACGGGGATCCTTCCGATATCGTGTTTCACGATCAGATTGGCTGCCTCTGCCGGGCTTTTGTTGGAAGAAATAGTAATGATCTGATTCCTGCTCATAAACGCTTTCACCGGAGAATCGATCTGATTTTCTCTTTTCAGCTTCCGGAAATCCCTTCTTGAAATAATACCGACCAGTTTTTTGTCATCCACCACCGGTAATCCGGAAAATCCCTTTTCACGCAGGATCATCGCAACCTTCTTCATGGATGTGTCGGAGGACACACTGATAATCGGATGAGACATCAGATCATGCAGAGAGGACGGCTGGTGTTCTTTCCGGATCTGATCGATCAGCAGTTCCTTTACCATATCCGGCTCCAGGGACTTGATCAGCGCAGAACCGGCTCCGGGATGGCCACCTCCTCCCAGGCCCTTTAAAATCGACCCCATATTCAGATCATCGGTATTGCTTCTGCCGATGACAATGGACACTTTCCGGTTTTTTTCAAAAAATATCCCGAATGCCGCATTCACGTTGATGATTTCCCGATACATATTGACCACAATGGAGAGGTTGCCGACATGCCCCTCCACCTCCAGGATATTGCAACTGATGGTATGCTGATTGATTTTAATCCGCTCTGCTGATTTCAGCATTTCAAACAGGATATTTTTCTGCTCTGCATTATAGGCTGGTTTCAGGAAAGAATTGAGTACGGTCAAATCCGCATTCTGTTCCAGGAGATAACCGGCAGCATATGCATCAGAGGCTGTGGTTGACGGGAAAAAAAGCCCCCCGGTGTCTTCATAGATTCCTGCCAGAAAAAGAGTCGCATGAATCTGTGTCAGCTTTTTTCCTTCCTTCCGGATCTGCTCGACCATCAATGTGATGGTGGCGCCTGTTTCCTTTACACATTTCCCGTTTGAAACAATATCTTCCTTTCCGGGATGATGGTCCCACACAAATATATCGAGATCTGTCCGGTCTTTGAGAGGTTCGATATGATCCAGCCGGCTCCAGGTGTTTGTATCCACAACAATCAGATGCGTAACCTGTTGAAAATCGATTTCCTGGGGTGATTTTACCTGAAACAGTTCCTTGTGCAGGGCCAGAAAATTTTTCACATTGGGATTGATGGTTTTGGGAAGTACCGGAACTGCATCCGGATATAAAATCGTTCCGGCAATCAGCGAGGCAAATCCGTCAAAATCCGTACCCTTGTGTGTTGTTATGATTTTCAAGTGTGTCCTTTCAGCAATCCGTGCTTTGGCTCCTGTTCAATCTGTTAAACATCTTACTGTTTCCATCGGTTTCATATATCACCTCTCCGGAAGGGTTCAGGATATTCAGCCTGGATTTTCTTCCTGATTTCATCACGGCAAGGGCAAACACCTCCAGTTCAATCAAAAACAGACAGATGGCAAGTATCAGGACAACGGTTTTGTGCTCACGGAGGAACTCTATGATGTTTCTTTTCTTTTGCATGGTGATCCATTTTGCAGGTTGGCCCGTTAGCCGGTGGCCGGTTAAAATCGTATTCAATCTGACAGAACGAATAGTATCGGCTGTGAATAACAATAATGCATTCTACCAATTTCTTTTTGAATGGTAAAGCATCTTGAAAAACTTTTAAATTCCCTGTTGATAGATAAACAGCTTGATGAGAAATTGAATTATAAAATATATAATTATGTAATTCATAAGGAAGCATCCAGTATGAAAAGCACAATAACATCAAGAGGCCAAACAGTGATCCCAGCCGAAATACGGCGACGTTTCAAGCTGAATCCATCTAAAAAACTGGAATGGATTGTGGATCAGGATGGAATCAGGGTTGTGCCTGTAATTGAAGACCCCATTAATGCCTTTCGAGGACGTGGCAAAGGTGGCTCTGTTAAAAGGCTCCTGCATGATCGCAAAAGGGATCGTGTGCGGGAATGAAACGGTATCTGCTGGATACGTCTGCTTTTCTTGCTCTCCGTAATGATGCCTGGATTGGAGCCAGCGCCATTTTAAATGATTGCACGCTGGTTCATAAAGATCCTGAATTCGAAGCAGTGACTTGTGATCAAATGCGTCTTCCCTATAAAAAATAGGGGAAGAAACAGAAACCTGCTTTTATTACTGGTGCAGATGTCACGGCTGAATATCGCGGCTGGAAGCCGCTCCCACCGATGAACTTCCACTCCTGCAAATGAATTGCAGCTCTCACCCATAAACTGCCTCACACACAGATCAATTGCCATTCCAAACCGGCAAGCTGGCTACGGGCCAACCGGCTAACCGGCCAACCGGCCAACCGGCCAACCGGCCAACCGGCCAACCGGCCAACTGCATCATTCCTGAATGGCAGGTAAAAAGCCCTGAAGTGTTGGCTGGCTTGTCCTGAGACCAAAATCATCAAAATATACGCTGGTGGAAAAAACATCCTTGCCAAAGGTGTGCAGGGCAATCTCCGGATCAGGGTTGTAACCCGGGCCGGTTGTCAACTGGCCTGTCCGGATGATGGTATCCTTTTCCAGACCGGTTCCTAGTAAGCTCACAGCAAGCGAATTATACCCGTCCCATTGAACAGTCGTGTAATAATCGTTTAAAGGGGTTGTATCATTTGCATCCTTGGGAGGCCATTTCAGGGTCTGGGTTGAAGATGTGATTCTTGGACTTGCAAGTTTCTCATTGTCAAGCGGTGTGCTGTTCGGGATGCCGTATCCAATTCTGTCTCCATAATAAACCTGAATATAATTATCCCTTGCCCGGAAGCTTGTTACATTGGCAAGATTGGTTCCCTTGCCAATGATCTGAATCGGCCCGCTTGGAAAACCTGCGGGTGCAGAAAGGTTGTTCAACCGGATAACCCCGGCAGCGTTCCCGGAAGCCCATGAACCGGAATTGATGATCGGTTCTCCTGTAACAACTCCTCTTGTCCCATTCATCTGGCTGATCAGGATATCCCCGTCTTCAATCTTTGGTAAAATCCCATTTGTGAATTCAATGGCTGCTGCCTCAACCAGATGCACAACCAGTGTCGCATCGGTTTCCGGGAACCAGTTGGAATCAAGCTGGACATCATCAATATACCAGCCATCCCGGGTCACAGAGTAGTCTGTCACCAGCCGGAACCGGATTTTCATCTGATCAGACAAGAAAGCATCCGGGATCGAAAACGTCTCCTTCTTCCAGGAGTTCTGACTGAATTCAATAAAAAATATATACCAGTTGGCAAACCGGGCAAGCTCTGTCCAGGTTGTCCCATTGTCATTTGAAATCTCAACAGCTCCGAAATCAGTATACCCCCCAAGGATGTATTGCGGTTCGATGCTGTAGTAGTGATAGAAGGAAAGGGAAGCATTCTTCCTATTGGACAGGTCAAGGGTTTTGGAAATGATGGATGTTTCCTGATTATTGGAATAGTTTCCGGAAACACTGTCTGTAAAGGAATGGCCTGAACCGTGCGCCCAGGTGGTTTTTCCCCAGGTGCCGGTCTGACTCCAGGCAGAACTGTCACTTTCCATATTATCCTGAAACAGGATCACGGGCATCAGTTTTTTATAGGCAAGCCACTTCCATCCCGAAGCGAGCTCCTGCCATAGCACAATCCCATACTGATTCTGCATTTCGTTTGGAACCAGATCATCCGGTATCTGATCAATAACTCCTGCTGATAAATCATGGAAATCCGGCTTCTGGAAGGAAACACCCAACTGTTCCCCTGTTGTTCCATTCAGGCGAAAAGAGATCCCTGCCATATAATGATCCGGTATATCGGAAGAAAACCCGACTTTCACCTGTGCATCATAACTCAGGAAATCACCGGCAATGCCATAGGTTTTTGAAAAATCAATACTGGTTGTGGATGGTACAAGAGCGATCTGACTTTTGCTTACAGAACCGGTAACACCTGTTGACTCAACCTTCAACACCTTGTCACCAGCTATGGTTTCGATCACATGGCTTCCCTTTGTTGAAGTCTGTTCCCAATGGGATTTGTCGTCAAAAGGATCATAAAATTCTTCGTTATCTGTTCCATAAACCGGAATGTTGTAGACCACCTCCTGACTGATTGCCAAAGAGCCGCTTCCGATCGTTCCGGTTGAATGCAATTCCATGAAATCGAGCAGTATCACATCCATGCCATTATACAGTGCCGGAGCTTCCCACAACTGGTCATCCGCTCTGGTAACACCTGCAAGTTTTGACTGCTCACGGATCTTGTATTGATAGACCTTCCCATCCATCAGAATACGGCCATGACGAAGCGGAAACGCACTGGCTGAACTCGTTGATTGTAAATTGAGATCCCCGCCCTCTGTCAAGAGATCCCCATTGCTTTTAACAGCAAGCCGGATTCTCTCTGAAGGAAGCACGTTCCATAATCCCGTATCCTTGACAAAGGATATGGTATTATCCAATACCAGAATCGTCTGGAACGGTTCTGTCTGGTTGGTGGTTTTCAGATAGAAAAAATTACCTGTGCCGGCAGACATGGCGATAGAAGGTGCATCTCCAAACGGCACTTCTGCTGTAAATGTTC
Organism: Desulfobacterium sp.; assembly: GCA_013824585.1. Lineage (GTDB taxonomy): Bacteria > Desulfobacterota > Desulfobacteria > Desulfobacterales > SURF-7 > QZKS01. The sequence goes on from PNOB01000027.1 coordinate 17,761, forward strand.
CGGCGCCATCCGTATTCACGGCATCAAAAATATAGGGATAAAACTGAATCGTGAACGTTCCGGCATTACCGATTGCATATGGACCATGATCGTGAAGTACATTCAGATCCGAACCTTTTTTCATCTTGGCTGCGGCATACCGATACCCTGATTCTGCCAGGTAAAAGGCCTGCTGTGACCGGTTTCCACTGACAGAACTCAGACTCCCGATGGCGGTCTGGTGGGTCATGGCAGCACCCAGAAAGCCAACCATCACCATCAGAACAACCAGAGCCAGAAGCACTGCTCCGGTTTCCGGATTCGTCTGGAGCTGGCACCAGCGAACCGATTTTGTCCGCATTGAACCACAGCAGAAAAGCATGGTATGCATCTGTTCTTTGATCATGACGATGAGTGTTCGATTGATCATTTACAACTGTACTCCCGGGCCATTGAGATTCCCGTTATTTCTCGGATTGATCCGCACCTCAAAACTTTTGGTCACTTCCCCTGACCGGAGATTCAAGGTAAATAAAACCCGGATCTCTGACAGATCCGATAACTTCAAAGGTGGTGATGATGAAACCGTTGAAGGGTCAGAAGCACTGTTCTCATATGAAAGAACAAAGCTTGAAACCTGATCCACCAGAACATCTCCATTGGTCGAACAGCCACAATCAGAATCAGGCAATATTTTAAGCTCTATGGTATTGCCACGAATACTGATCGCTCTGTAATAAGGAGAAAGGGTCTCGATTTTATAGCGGATACAGGAAGCGTCTGAATTGATCTCATCCATCACCGTCAATCCCCGAATCTCCTTCTCGATGCGCTTTAATGCAAGGGAGGCTTTTTGAGATACCGCTACATTTTCTTTTGAAAAAGCATATTCCTGAACACCCACCACCATCAGGATTCCCACAATCGAGGCCATGATTCCGACAATCACAAGGGAGATGATGATTTCAATCAGCGTAAATCCGTTTTCATTTTTCATCGTGTGCAGCTTCTCAATTTTATCTGGTGAAAAGTGTAACCAGGGATTGTCTGACATTCAGGTCTTCATCCAGTTCGGAAACAGTGACCCAGAGTATTTCAATATCCGTATCCATTCCGGAATCAACATCTGAAAAAACCGTCTGGACAGCTATATTTCCACCTCCATAGGAGGCATCGATTGTATTTTTAAAATTGACCAGAGGATCATCCGGATTGCTTTTTATCCATTTCCGATAATCTTTTGTTATCTCTTCAACCGTTCGGACAAGGGTGCTTCCGTTTCTGACCCGCTCAACCGTATCTGCACTTCTGGACATACTCGTACCGGTAAACTGTATCAGCATGCTTCCAAAGATAGCCGCGATAACCAGGGTAATAATGACCTCAAGAAGCGTAAATCCCATTTGGTCATAATGGAATGCCGTTCTTTTTTTCATCATTGGATAAATCCTGTATTTTTCGTGACTGCAATAGCGTTCGGGGGGGCGCTTCCGGCAGAAACAACAATTGTCTGTCCGGCAGAAGAACCGGTTCCCGTGGCATTCGCATATGGACTTCCCCACGAATCATATGAAATCGCCTGAAAAGTGCCCAGGCTGATTCCATCGCCCGAAAGATCAACAATCACATTCTCCTCATCCGGTATACGAATCGCAGATTCTGAACTCCCGTTAAAAGAAAAAAGGAAATATCCTGTTCCTGTATACCGGATTCCCCAGATCAGGTCTGAATCCATCGCTCTTGACTGGGCATACCGGAGATGCGTTTTCAAGGTGTCGGTTCGTGCATCAAGATCCGCCTTGATATTCCCCCCCAGCCGTCCCAGAATGATCGCGCTGATCACGCTGATCATTACCAGTACCGCAATAATCTCAATTACGGTAAATCCATCTTTGCTGTATGGAAAAAGATTTTTGTGGTTTGACTGTCGCATCTGTGCTTTCCTGAAAAACAGATTATTCACGAAAAAATCGATTCGGAACCAATTGTATTAGTACGTTTTTGCCTATTCCTGTCAAGTGTAATATTTCTGTTGCAGGTTATATTGACTCTGATAACGAAACAGATATATA
>PNOB01000028.1 GCA_013824585.1 Desulfobacterium sp.
CCAAAACCATATCCATCATTATCTGTACTGCAGTTTTCGTTCCCATCAAAACGAAAACAGCTGTCCAGATTCGGAAAAGCATTCGATATTTTAATCTTTAACATGCTTCCATTTTTTGCGTGGAATCCAGGCTTTAGGGTAACCTTTTTCGCTGTGTTGGTGATAAGAACCAATGCTTTTGCATTTGATTCGACAGTGCTTATACTTGGATTGAAGGTGTCCGTATCTGACTTGTGCACTCCACTTAGTGTAGTAGGTAGATTGGGCCCTGTTGTAAAAGCGATAGCTGTTGAACAGAACAGAATGAGAACTGCAATCATTATCCAATAAGATTTTTTAAAGTTCATAACACCTTTTCCTCTTACTATTTTCAAGCTATCTGATTTGAAAATAAAAAAAATTAATTAAGAGCTTATCCGTAAATAATTCCCACTTTCCGGTAGGCGATGATAGCTGCAGCCATATGCAATAAAGCCATATAGGTATCGCTGAGCTTCTCATAGCGGACCAAGATTTTTCGAAAACGATTGAACCATGAATGACTCACTTCAACTACCCACCTTCTGGCTCTCCATGTGGGGTTGTTCTTTTTTTCCTGGATCTCCTCCCCGCGTTTTTTTACATGAGGAATGTATCCTTTGGAAATAATGGTATTCAATGCTGGCTGACCTTCATAGGCCTTGTCAGCACACAAATCTTGTTCGATATCTTTAGGACGTTCTATGACGATTTCTTCCAATACAAGCTCCAATTGGGTCACATCATGCCGATTTGCTCCGGTCACGACGAGTGATAATGGGACACCACGGCCGTCCACTAACAAGTGCCGCTTGGTTCCTTTTTTTTCCCCTGTCGGTCGGATTCCGACCAACCGCTTCCAGCGCCAGGGGTGCTTTGACCATGGCTCCGTCGATGCTCTGCCAGCTCCAGGCGATGCCCTCCATTTCATCGTATTCGGCAAGGCCGGATCTCCACAAGGCAACAAAGAATCCAGCGCGCATCCAGCGCATGAAATGAGTATGGATTGCACTGGGACTTCCAAAACGTTCCTTGGGCAGAGCTTTCCATTGGCAACCGGTTCGCAACACGTACATGATAGCTTCAAAAATTTGGCGGGGAGGCATCGGTTTCCTGCCACCGCCAGTCTTGCGTTTGTACAATTTTTCCGGCGTACGGGCTGGTGCCGGGATAAGCCGTTCAACTCTTTCCCAAAAAGAATCGGATATTTCCCACGACTGAATTTTTGTCATATGGCCTCCATCATAAAGGTTCAGGATGGCGGCCAGCATAACAAACGATATTTAAAAAGCAAACTTTATTTACGGATAAGCTCTAAGTTGAGGTGATAACTATTTTTTTCCTACTCTTGAACCAATTCTTCAACCTTTTTCTCCAAAGCAGCCATACGTTCTTCCATTTCGCTCTTTTCTGCCATGAGCCTTGTATTTTCTTTTTTCATTTCAATCATGTAAAGGGTTAGCTCTTCAATCTTTTCCATTTGGGTTACAATCATGTCCGACACCGGAAGACCATTGTCTTTCACTTCCTGGGCCGACGGCACTCCTGGCAGATGCTTATTGATCTTTATATATTGTTCTACATCGGTCAGAGATTTCAGCTCATAATCTTCATCAAACACATAATCTGCAAAAGATCCGGCAGTCACAACCACCTCTCGTGCTACTATGCTACCTTCAACGGCCAGCTTATGAGACCCTGTAATGGTTGTTCCAATTCCAACGCTACCGTTGGCCTTGATTCTCAATTTTTCATTCAGCTGTTCGGCTTCCAGTATTTCAAAGGACAGATATCCATCCTGATTTCCGGCGCTATCAATCCATTTTTGCTGCTTTCCGGCGATGATCTTTGCACCGATCAGTTCTCCGGACGCATTATGTCTTAGAAATTTAAAATCAATAGCACCCTTTGCGTTACCTGTTAGCGTCTCCTGATTGGTAATTGTAATACCTGTCTCATTCGCAATATTATCAACCAAATGTAACTTGGAAGCTGGAGAGGACGTTCCGATTCCAAGTTTACCATTGGCTGTCAGTCTTAATTTTTCATTTAGCTGCTCATTTTCTAATACTTCAAAGGACAGATATCCGTCTTGATTTCCGGCAGCGTCCACCCAAAACTGCTGTTTCCCGGCAATAATTTTTGCGGCTGACCAGTTTGCGCAGTCATTCGATCTACATAAATTGAAATCAATTATGCTTTTTGCATTCGGCGTGGTATATTCACGGTTGGAAATTCTAATGCCAGCTTCTCCAGCAACTGTATCAACAACATGGAGTTTAGTTCCTGGAGATGGAGTTCCGATACCTACATTATGAGTTGTTGTTGCATTGTTGCCATTCACAATCCAAGCTCCTGGTGTAATGTCAATGAAACATAACTTTGTTACATCAGTGGATCCAGTTGGCATCTTGATTGTTAATCGTGAGTCGTTGACCGTAACATTTACATTATAAGTATCAAAATTATCTAGACCATCCGGATCATTTATGACAGTTCCTTCAATATTGACACTGTTCAAATTGTCAGCACTCAGTGCATCACCACATACCAGCATTACTGAGTAGCTTCCATTCGCAAGACCTATCTCCCAAACACGGTTGGGACTTGATGCCTTATTCATGTGATTCAGTGTGTCATAACGCTGGTCAGAATTCACTCCACGGTCCCGGGTCTCATTCGTGACAGCATTCCAGCCATAACTATATCCGTTCCCACGATCCCCATACACCAGACCGCTGTCCTTTAAATACCCTGCTGGAACAGGAGAAGCTGAGGGTTGAAAATTCACTTTAACATCTGCTGAATATCCAAAGCTCGTTAGCAGAAAACCCATCATAATAACTACACAGAAAACCTTTGCTATCTTGTAATTTTTCATTTTTCCCTCACACCCTATCTGTTTCGTTGAGATATCACTTTCACAATTGAACTTGAGTCAACTAATTATTTTAACAACCAATAAACTGGATCGAAAGCCTGCAACAATCACGTTTTCAAAAGACAAGTTTGGTATTTTATTTCCAAGCTTTTTCTTTGCTGTTCGATTACAGTTATTGACAATCAGGCAGGACAGTTGATTTGAATTAGGGTTTTACATGAAGAGGCTAATCCGCATTCACTGTATTACCTATCTACCATTTTATCGTCAGAAATATCTTAGTAAATTGCGAACTGATTTATCTTAAAGGCAATAACTTGTCAACGGAAAATTTTAACCTTGGTAAGGCATACGAACTATGTTCACCCGGTCAAACCATTTAATAGCCAGAAATAAATCAACGTTGAAAAAATAAGAGCTCTATTTGAGAAGATGAATGGAAACTTGAATTTTTTGTCCAAAGGTTGGAAATTAATTTTCATGGAATAAAAAAAGGGCCTAGATTTTCATCTAAACCCTCTGTTTTTTATGGCGGGAGCGACGGGACTCGAACCCGCGACCTCCGGCGTGACAGGCCGGCGTTCTAACCAAACTGAACTACACCCCCATATCTGGGATTTTTTCCACTTCTATTCGGTCAACCTCAACATGGTAGGCGGAACAGGGCTTGAACCTGTGACCCTCGGCTTGTAAGGCCGATGCTCTCCCAACTGAGCTACCCGCCCTCATTTGTTAACCGTTTAAAAGCGTTTTTTTGCCTTAAAAACGAGTGCAATAGCTATCAACTTTATATTTTGATGTCAAGCAAAAAACTTGTTTATTTTATTATTTCCTTGTCCGGCTGGAATGGATGTTTGGTGCCATTGAACAAAGTGTCTCCTTCTTTCAATATCAAGGCTTCTGACAGCACCTCATCCATTTCTTCAACAACCATGATTTCAATTTCTTTACTGATCATATTCGGAATATCTTTCAGATCTTTTTCATTCTCCTTGGGAATCAGAACTTTCTTGATCTCACCCCGATGTGCAGCAAGTATTTTCTCTTTAAGACCTCCAATGGGTAAAATTCGTCCTCGAAGTGTAATTTCTCCCGTCATTGCGATACTACGGGATACAGGTCTCCTCGTGAGTGCCGAGACAATGGATGTACACATGGTAATTCCAGCAGAAGGGCCATCTTTTGGTATCGCACCCTCTGGAACATGGATATGGATATCAACGTTCTTATAAAATTCCGTATCAATCCCAAGTCGTTCAGAGCGGGATCGGACATAACTGACAGCCGCTCTGGCGGATTCTTTCATAACATCACCCAGCTTCCCGGTAATAATCAGCTCCCCTTTTCCGGGCATGATGACGGTTTCCACACTAAGCAACTCCCCTCCGACCGGAGTCCATGCAAGACCTGTAACAAGGCCAATCTGATCTTTTTCCTCTACCTGACCATGTTTGAATTTGTATGGCCCAAGGTATTTCTGAACGATTTTTGATGTAATTTTAATCCCATTTTCAGACTCTTTTTTTAAAACAACATCCCGGGCAACTTTTCGACAAACAGCAGAAATCTCTCTTTCTAAATTACGCACACCTGCTTCACGCGTGTATTGCTCAATAATAGCGTAAATTGAACCTTTTGAAAATGTGACATTTGAATCTGCCAATCCATTTAACCGAATCTGTTTGGGTACCAGAAAATCTCTTGCAATATTATATTTTTCAAACTCAGGATAACCTGGTATCCGAATAATCTCCATACGATCCTGGAGAGGGAGCGGAATATCCGGAAGGGTGTTTGCCGTTGTAATAAATAAAATATCGGAAAGATCATAATCCAGGTCAAGATAATGATCATTGAAACTGTAATTTTGCTCTGGATCAAGGACTTCAAGAAGAGCTGCCGAAGGATCTCCCCTGAAATCCATGCTCATTTTATCCACTTCATCCAGACAAAATACCGGATTGTTTACACCAATCTTTTTTAAAGATTGTATGATCTTTCCCGGTAAAGCTCCAATATAGGTTCTTCTATGCCCCCGTATTTCCGCTTCATCTCTTACCCCGCCTAATGACAGCCTGACAAACTCTCTCCCTGTGGCCCGGGCAACAGATTTTGCAAGGGATGTTTTACCAACACCCGGAGGACCTACGAGACAAAGAATTGGCCCCCTGACTTTTTTAACAAGAGACTGGACTGCAAGATATTCAAGAATCCTTTCTTTTGGCTTTTCAAGCCCATAATGATCTTCATTCAGTATGGTCTCCGCATTTTCAAGATCGTGATTGATGCGGCTCCGATCAAACCATGGCAACGAGACCATCCAATCAATATAATTTCTTACAACGGTTGCTTCTGCTGACATGGGCGTCATCAGTTTAAGCTTTTTTAATTCCTGCCTTGCTTTTTTGGCAGCTTCACGGGACATGCGTTTCCGCTTAATCCGTTTTTCGAGCTCCGCAATTTCATCTGCTCCGGAATCATCTGCCCCCATTTCCTTTTTTATGGCACGCATCTGCTCACTCAGATAATAATTTTTCTGAGTTTTTTCCATCTGCGTTTTCACTCTGCCTTTGATTCTCTGCTCCATGTTAACAATTTCAGATTCAGCTTTAATCAGGCTAATCAGAAAAGAAAATCGTTCAGCCAAGGACTCAATCTCCAGCAAATGCTGTTTGTCCTTTATTTTAAATGAAATATGGGAAGCAATCGTATCTGCCATTTGTGAAGGATCTATGATTGTAGATACGTTATTAACAATATCTTTTGAGATATTTTTATTCAGTTTGGCATATTCCCCAAAACCATCCATAAGGGATCGTTTCAAGGCCTCGCCTTCAGCCTCTGCGAGTTCTTTTTCTTGCACCGAAGCCAGTTCGACCTGGAAGAAATCCTCTCCCTTAATAAAATTTACAACCTTTGCCCTTGTTTTCCCCTCAACAAGCGCTTTAACGGTTCCATCCGGAAGTCTGAGAAGTTGCAGAACACTTCCGATGGTTCCGATCTTACATATATCTTTTTCTTTTGGATCATCTATTCCGGCCTTAATTTGAGTTGAAAGAAATACACTCTTATCTTTATTCATTGCTTCCGTAAGAGCATTCACAGATTTTGTCCTTCCAACAAACAGGGGGGCTACCATATGCGGAAAAACAACAATATCTCTTAGTGGCAAAAGCGGTAAGATAATGTTCTTGGATGAATCGTATTCATCCTGTTTAAAAAATTTTGGAATATTGATCATAGTTACTGATTTTGAGGGTATCTACTAAGCCTGTTTTTTGGTCTGTTCATAGAGTAAGATGGGGTCTTCCTTATGCAAAACAACCTCTTCCCCAACCATACATTCCTTGACATTTTCCATAGATGGGATCTCGTACATGATATTAAGCATGCAGCTTTCCAGGATGGAACGTAACCCCCTTGCACCTGACTTTCGTTTCATCGCTTCTTTTGCAATGGCAGAAAGTGCACTGTCCGTAAACCGCAAATTAACTCCTTCAACCTCAAACAATTTTGCAAATTGTTTGACAAGGGCGTTTTTGGGTTCTGTTAAAATTTTAATTAATGAGGACTCATTGAGTTCATCCAGTGTTGAAATGATGGGCAGACGCCCCAAAAATTCCGGTATAAGACCGAATCTTATCAGATCCTCAGTTGCTATTTCCCTCAGGGTATCACCAATATTTTTTTCATCTTTTTTTATGATCTTGGCGCTAAACCCCATTGCTTTCTGTCCCAAACGTCTTTGAATTATTTTATCAAGGCCGGTAAAGGTTCCCCCACAAATAAAAAGGATATTGGTTGTATCCACTTTTACAAAATCCTGTTGTGGATGTTTCCGTCCGCCTTTGGGTGGCACACTCGCTGTTGTTCCTTCAATAATTTTTAACAACGCCTGTTGAACCCCCTCACCGGAGACATCACGTGTTATGGACGGGTTGTCAGATCGTTGTGCGATCTTATCAATTTCATCAATATACACAATTCCTCGTTGTGCTTTTTCGACATCATAATCCGCATTCTGGAGCAAAGAAAGAATAATATTTTCAACATCCTCTCCAACATATCCAGCTTCTGTCAAGGTCGTGGCATCCGCAATTGTAAACGGAACATTTAAAAATCTTGCAAGAGTCTGGGCCAGAAGCGTTTTTCCACTGCCAGTTGGACCGATCAACAGAATGTTACTTTTCTGGATCTCAACATCTCCGGTGCTTACAGAAGATTCAAGGCGTTTATAATGATTGTATACCGCAACAGCAAGCACCTTCTTGGCATCATTTTGCTCTATCACATAGTCATCAAGCATCGCCTTAATCGCTTTGGGGACAAGAAGATTCCCGGAACCTTCAACCGCCTTTTCACTCTCTTCTTCAATAATTTCGCTGCAAAGCTGGATACATTCGTCGCAAATATACACTGCCGGTCCTGCAATCAGTTTTTTGACTTCCTTCTGATTCTTCCCACAGAATGAACAAAAGAGATTATCGTTTCCATCCCCTTGTTTTGTCGTCATGTTTTATCCTCCAACTTTTCAAGCTTATCAAGATCATCCCGGCTGCTGATGACATGATCAATTAATCCATACTCTTTTGCTTCATCTCCTGCCATAAAAAAATCACGGTCCGTATCTAATTTGATTCTTTCAAGGTCCTGCCCGGTATGCCGTGCTAATATTTCGTTTATGGTATCCTTCATACGAAGAATTTCCTTTGCCTGAATAGCGATATCCGATGCTTGTCCCTGTGCACCCCCCATGGGCTGATGTACCATAATACGTGAATTCGGCAATGAGTAGCGCTTTCCTTTTGTACCTGCAGCAAGAAGCAAAGCACCCATGCTAGCTGCCTGGCCAATACATACTGTTGCTATATCTGGTTTAATGTATTGCATGGTGTCATAAATAGCCATACCTGCTGTAACCACACCACCGGGAGAATTGATATAAAAATTTATATCCTTATCCGGGTCTTCTGATTCAAGGAACAGAAGCTGGGCCACCAGCAGATTTGCAACTTCATCATTTATCGCAGTACCGATAAAAATGATTCGATCCTTAAGAAGCCGTGAATATATATCATATGCTCGCTCTCCTCTGCTGCTTTGCTCGATTACCATTGGTATTAGTGGCACCCGTTTTCCTCCTTACATTTACTCGATTATCATCATTCTTTTTATAAACAGGATTTGTGCAGATTCAACACCCTCTGTTTATTCCGGATCTTTTTCCTCGACTGTGCTTTTCTCAATGATAAGCCTGATTGCTTTTTTTTCAAGCAGCGTATGTATAAAAAAATCTAAATTTTCCTGGTTTTCTTTATAATAGCTTCTTATTCCCTCAACAGGCTGATTTACGGATTTTGACATACTCTGATACCCTTCCTCCAGCTCCTCATCCGTTAGTTTCAGTTCTTCCTGTTCAATCAATTTGCCCAATATGATATGCCGTTTCACTTGTTTAATGGCAGTATCCCGATATTTTTCAGCCAGCATCTCTTTTGATTGCCCTAACTGTTCCAAAGACATATTCTGATAGGCGAAAACCCTTTCCATTTCACTGATGATTGAATCAATCTCATATTCAACCATAACATCCGGGACTTCGAACTCCTGTTTGGAAATCAACGCATCGAAAATCTGTTCATTCATTTCCTGTTCGATCCGTTTATTATATCCTTGTTGAACATTATCGACAATTTTTTCCTTTAATTCATCAAGTGTTTGAAAGTTCCCTAATTTTTTTGCGAGTTCATCATCTGCTTCAGGTAATACTTCTTCCTTGATTTCCTTTAAGCTGACCTTGAATGCAATCTCAAGATTTGCAAGGTTTCTGTTGGTAGCATCTTCCGGGAATTGTATGGTAAACTCTTTTGTCTCTTCCGCATTCATCCCGATGATTTCAAGATCAAATTCTTTTGATATGGCACTTAAACCAAGTTTCATTGTAAAATTTTCTGTCTTCTTTGTCTCATCAAACGGCACACCATCCTTCAATCCCTCATAATCAATGATAACAAAATCCCCTTTCTGTGCAGGCCGTTTACCGACAATTGGCTTTAATTGAGCTAAGTTTTTACGAAACATTTCGATTTGAGTGTCGGTCTCTTTTTCACCTGCTTTATACATGGTTTTTGTTAAACATAAACCTTTGTAATCAATATCATCCAACTTTGGTCTGACTTCAACAACAGCATCAAACACATAAGGTCCTGAATCCGTAAGTTCAGGGGGATCAACCTGTGGTCTCCCAACCAAGGCAAGATTGTTTTCTTTTATTGCCTCAAAAAGCGAATCTTGAATTAATCTTGCAGTTACATCACTCTGAACGTCCTTCTTGAACATTCGCTCAAGAACCAAGCGAGGGGTTTTTCCTGGACGAAATCCTTTAACTTTTGCTGTTTTTTTCAGTTGCTTGTAAGCGGCATCCAGCTCATTTAACACATCCGCTTCCGGTACCTCAATGTGAAGTATTTTTTTTACTGAACTTTTATCTTCTACAGTTACTTGCATGACAATCCTTTCGAGTTGATAAAATGCTTGGAGGTTTTGCTCCAGGCACTCCGTATATTTTTGGTGCGAGAGGGGAGACTCGAACTCCCACTCTGTCACCAGAGCTGGATCCTAAGTCCAGTGCGTCTACCAATTCCGCCACTCTCGCAATATTCTAATTTATCTTATGATTGAATATATCACGAGTATGTATAACCCATATTTTCTCAAGTATATTTAATGATCCACTATTTTGAATTCTTGACATTTTATTGAAAAGAATGAATTAAATATAAAAGAAAGTTAAGATAATATCAATCCATATGGGTGTCAAGTTAAATTGACGAATGGAAATAAGTGTTCGAATTTAAAAATAAAAATCAAAAAAATACGCCGGTTTCCGTATTCCTGTTTATGCTGATATCATTTACAAGTTGCTTTTTCATACTCCCGACTGCCGGCTTTTGTGAAAACCTACCAAAACCAATCATTGTCGTCAATCCCGGTCATGGCGGGCATGATCTTGGTGCCAGAGGTGCAGACGGTACAGTTGAAAAAAATATTACACTTGCGCTTGCCAATCAAATCATTGAAAATTTAAAACCTCGATATCAACCCATTTTGACCAGAACTGGTGATTATTTTGTAAATATCACCGAAAGAACATCTATTGCCAATTACAACAAAGCATCCCTGTTTGTCAGCATTCATACAAGCGGAAACTATAATTATCAAACCAGTGGAATTACGATATCCTATCTGGACAACACCGCAGATCTCAGTGCATTTTCCCAGGCCCCGTCGCTTAAAAATAGAGGTGACGGCTACATCAATATCCTATGGGATGAAATTCATAAAAATCAAATCGTAAAAAGCATAGAAGCCGGAAAATGTATTCAAAAAAGGTTATCCCAAAACAGGCAGTTTCCCAAAAATCGTTTGCTGAGTTCTCCTTTGCGTGTTCTTTCCGGAGCCAACATGCCGGCAGTGATGATTGAAGTCGGCTATCTCTCTAACCCGATAGAAGAAAAAAATTTACAAAATACTGATTATTTATCTGAACTTGCAAAAGAAATTTCCACGGGTATTGATGATTTTTTTATGAAAGCGGAAAATCATATCAATCAATAAGATTCAAACCTGACATCTTCGTGATTGTAAAAATGTATTTTCTCAAAATGGTTCTTGATTGAAAAATTTGCTGAAACATTCGTGATAGGGTTGCACTAGTTGGAAAAGCATGTTAGTAACTCCAAAAATATCGGGGCGTGGCGCAGTCTGGTAGCGCACCTGCTTTGGGAGCAGGGAGTCGGAGGTTCAAATCCTCTCGCCCCGACCATATCATCTCACATCATTCCATTTTTTCTATTATAAAATGATGGTCCAGCCTCATTGTGCTGAATAATGTAAATATATCCGAAGCTACATTCGTTACGCGTAAAGACCCACCTGCCTTATTCAAAGAATTGTGGGTTGCAATGATGACACCGATACCGACCGAATCGACCATTTCAACGCCATCAAGATCAATTACTAGTTCATTGGGCGATTCCTGCACTATCCCATGGAGTTGAGACCTGAATTCATTGGCCATGGATGCAACAACATCCTTTCCCGGTTTCACAACAACCCGTTCTCCACTTTTGCTGACTTTACTCATGTTAACACTCCTGTTTAATGAATATAAACTAAAGAAATTGTAGGTGATTTTTCAAATGAATTTTTCAGGATGAATAAAAATCGATATGAGTTTGAATTCTGTCATTCGGCATCTCTTTTACTTTATATATCATAATTCAAATAAAATCTCAAATTGATTATGCCGCTTTCGTTGATTTCTTCAATGTCATAATATTCGTTGACAGGATTCTTTGAAATGCTAATACATTAAAGGCTTATAAGGTTAGAAAAAGCAAAATATAACCACTGTGTTGAATTGATGACGATAATACCACAAAAACTGTATGAACACCGAAAAGAATATCTGCTTGCTATTGTAAGCGGACTGCTGATGACCAGTGCTTTTCCAAAAATCAATTTGGATTGGGTTGCATGGTTTGCCTTTATTCCATTATTATATTCAATAAAAAACCTCTCTGTAAAAAATGCATTTTATATCGGTCTTGTAGCGGGTATTACACATTATATTACCCTTTTGTACTGGTTAGTACCAACCATGCATACGTACGGCAATCTCCCTATCTGGTTAGGAAGTCTCCTTATACTTCTTCTCTCCTCTTATTTAGGGCTTTATTATGCTGTTTTTACATCTTTTTTAACAAAATTCTGCAAAACCCCATCCAGCATTGCCATATGGTTCCCAATGGTTATCGTTTCCCTGGAATTCATTCGATCTCTTCTATTCTCAGGCTTTCCTTGGGAATTAATCGGATATTCCCAATTCGAAAGGTTGAATCTAATCCAATTATCGGATATAACGGGAGTATATGGAATCTCTTTCCTCATAGCACTTGTGAATGGAAGTCTGTATCTTACACTGTTGTATACCGGTAAACAAGAATGGCAAGGTGTCAAAGTTACAAAAAAAACAGCTTGGGGTTCACTTGTTATCACTGCATTAATAATGATAATAGTTCTAGCATATGGGAATGTTCGTATACAATTAACTGACCGGAAAATAGAAACCGCGGAGAAAATAAAAGTCAGCGTAATCCAAGGCAATATTGACCAATCGTTAAAATGGAATCCGGAGTATCAAAAAATCACGATCCTGAAATATCTCGAGTTGTCTTTTTCCACACTACCTGATTCGCCATCCCTTATTGTCTGGCCGGAAACTGCAACCCCTTTCTACTTTTCAAGTCCTTATGGCAGTCAATATTTAAAAAGACTGATTCAGGAAGGAGTGAAAGAAGCAAATATCTCTTTATTATTTGGAAGCCCCAGTTATAAGAGAGATGGAGAGGCTGTAAACTATTATAATACAGCCTATTTGTTAAATCCCGACGGAAAGGAGATCGGCAGCTATAATAAGGTTCACCTTGTTCCTTACGGTGAATATGTCCCGTTAAAAGAATGGTTTCCTTTTATTGGCAAGTTGGTCGCCCAGGTTGGAGACTTTAAAACCGGAACAAAAGGTAGTACAATCCTTTGGAATCAACATCGGATGGGTGTTCAAATCTGCTTTGAAGTTATTTTTCCGGACCTTGCCAGAGCAATGGCTTCTAACCAGGCAGACTTTTTTATCAACATTACCAATGATGCATGGTTCGGTACAAGCAGTGGACCGTTTCAACACTTTTCAATGACTGTATTCCGGGCAGTTGAAAATAAAAGGGCACTAGTAAGATCAGCGAACACAGGTATCAGCGGATTTATTGATCCTACAGGAAGAATTTTAGATACCACATCTCTTTCTGTCGATTCCGCCCGAACGAATACTGTTCCTCTCATGAAGATCAAAACAGTTTATATGAAGGTAGGAGATCTTTTTGCAAAAATTTGTTTGATTACTGTACTTGTGTTTTTGGCTTTTTATTTTATACAACATCAAAAACGCAATAGAAAAAATTGAATTAAACCCCACTATCAAGGAGATTTTATGGCTTCAGAACTGAAAAATAAATTGGATGAACTTAATGAAAAACTCGAACAATTAAGAGGTTGTCTTTGACCTTGAAGAAAAAGAAAAACGGTTAAAAGAAATTGAGGCAACCACATCAAAAAAAGATTTCTGGAATCATCCGGAACAAACCAAAGCCATCTTAAAGGAGCGCACCCAAATCGCCGGCAAGGTGGATTTGTGGAAAAAACTTGCATCCGATCTTGAAGACAATGCGCTTATGATGCAACTTGCTTCTGAAGAATCCGATTCGACAGTAGAGCAAGAGGTTGCAGATGAGCTGAACAAAATTGAAAACCAGTTGAATCAATTCTTATTGAGCATGATGCTCAATGGAGAAGATGATAACAGCAACGCGATTATTTCCATCAACGCCGGTGCTGGAGGTACAGATTCTCAGGATTGGGCAGGAATGCTCTTTCGCATGTATTCACGATGGATCGATCAAAAAAAATATAAAATGAGTGTCATTGATTTTCAGCCTGGAGATGAAGCTGGAATCAAAAGTGTAACCTTCACTGCATCTGGCAATTATGCATTTGGCTATTTAAAAATGGAGTCCGGTGTCCACCGGTTGGTGAGGATATCGCCGTTCAATGCAAATGGAAAACGGCATACC
Organism: Desulfobacterium sp.; assembly: GCA_013824585.1. Lineage (GTDB taxonomy): Bacteria > Desulfobacterota > Desulfobacteria > Desulfobacterales > SURF-7 > QZKS01. The sequence goes on from PNOB01000028.1 coordinate 13,588, forward strand.
TCCTTTGCATCGGTTTTTGTTTATCCGGAACTCAACCAGGAGATCATTATCGAGGTTGATGAAAAAGATCTCCGTATTGATGTGTACAGAGCCAGCGGTGCTGGTGGCCAGCACGTCAACAAAACCAGCAGTGCCGTTCGTATCAGTCATTTGCCAACCGGAATTGTCGTTCAGTGCCAACAGGATAGATCTCAACACCGGAACAAAGAAATTGCAATGAAGGTTCTCAAGGCAAGGCTTCATCAGCACGAAAAACAAAAGCAGGATGAAAAACTTCAAGAGATGCATGACAATAAAGATGATATTGCCTGGGGAAGTCAGATACGATCCTATGTGCTTCATCCTTATCAGATGGTTAAAGATCATCGAATCAAACTGGAAGTCGGAAATATTAACCAGGTACTTGACGGAGATATCGATCCATTTATAAACGGCGTGCTCCTGGCTGGAAATAAGCTAAATGGCCCCCTTTGATTTGATACATGAATTTTACGATCCCAACTCAGAAGCATACTCAATTCTGGTAGAGCACAGTGAACAGGTGACTGAAAAAGCATTGAAAATTGCAAAAAATGTCCCTTGGTTAAACCCGGATCTTGAATTTATCAAACAAGCTGCCATGCTTCATGATATCGCGATATTTCAAACCGATGCACTGGAAATCGGCTGTCATGGGACATACCCCTATGTTGTACATGGATTTCTGGGAAGGAAAATTCTTGAAAAAAAAGGACTGCCCCTTCATGCCCTGGTTTGTGAGCGGCATGTGGGAGTCGGAATCAGTTGTGAGGAAATAACAGACCGCAAGCTGCCGCTTCCTGTTCGGGATATGATTCCACAATCCATTGAAGAAATCATAATCTGTTTTGCGGATAAATTTTTTTCCAAGGATCCGAATTTTAATAAACGGGAAAAATCCATTGCAGAGGTAGTGGAATCCATTTCCCGATATGGCCGGAAACAGACAAACCGGTTCGTAGAGTGGAAAACACTTTTGAATTATTCATAGTCATGGAGAATGAACGTCACATGATCGATGAATTCAAACTTATCAACCGATTGATCAAATCATCTGGAGAAAATCATCCGGATGCAAAAGATGTCCTCCTTGTACCGCCAGGTGATGATGCCTGCCTTCTCTCAAGAATCGAACGGCCTGTGATCACAACGGACACGCAACGGGAAGACATTCACTTTAAACGGGAATGGCAAACACCGGAAGAGATCGGATTGAAAGCCGTTACCGTCACCCTGAGTGATCTTGCGGCATCCTTTGCCAAACCCATCAGCTTGTTTATAAACCTTGGGATGCCTCCTTATCTTTCCCAGAAAGAAGCAGAGGAAATTTATCACGGGATTGGAATCGGTCTTAAAAAATACTGCTGTACGCTTGGTGGAGGGAATCTATCCGATACCGATAAACTATCCTTGGATCTTTTTGCGATTGGAGAAGGTCGTGATGATATTTTCCCGCTTCGTTCCATGGCAAAACCAGGAGATGGATTATATTGCACTGGTCCTCTTGGATTGGCACGAGCAGGACTTGAGGCACTGCAACAGGGGAATTTCTCGAATCAGCCTTTAATCTCTTTTTTCAAATCTCCTATTGCCAGATTTGATGCAGCAGAAATACTAGCCAAACATAAGGTCTGTTGTGTAATCGATATCAGCGATGGCCTGAAAGGAGATGCCAGGCATATCGGAGAGGCATCCAAGGTTTCCATAGAGCTTTCCATAGAGAAAAGACACCTTCATCCGGATCTGGTCACTTTTTGTTCCGAAAACAGGATGGATCCTCAAGATCTGGCCATGGCCGGAGGAGAAGATTATGAACTTCTCTTTTCATGCCCTCCTGAAATTTTCGAACAAGTGATAAAGGATCTTCCGGAAGCCTATCCGGTTGGGAGATGCCTGCCTTTCAATGGTGAATATGTTCTTGCCCCGCCATCCACTCTTTCTTCATTTCAACACGGAAAAAAAGGCAGGTAATATAAAACTCTTGATTACCAGTACTTATAAAAATGATGGGCTGGCCCTCTTCCTTTCCCAATTGTGTAAGCAGCACCGGCTTGCAGAGCCTCGGTAATATAGATTTTTGCAGATTGAACGGCATCTTCCAAGGCCAATCCTTTTGCAAGAAAAGAGGCGACCGCAGAAGACAAAGTACAGCCTGTCCCATGGTCATTTACCGTTTTCACCCGACTGCCTTGAAATCGGACAAACCGCTCCTGCTTACCAAGATATAGCCAGTCTGTTGTATCCATGCCTTCAAGATGCCCTCCTTTTATCAAGATGTTGTCGCATCCCATCCTGGACAGGTCACAGGCAGCCTTTTGGATCTCTTCCTCTCCCTGTATGCTGTGTCCAAGAAGAATTTCCGCTTCCGGCAAATTCGGCATCAACAAATCCACCTGCGGTAAAAGTAAAGACTTCAACGAAATAACTGCATCATCCTGGAGGAGCTGTCTTCCGCTCTGAGATGCCATTACCGGATCCAGAACTATGTTTTGAAGATGATGCTCATTCAAAAAATTACAAACCACCTGGATGATCTCTGAAGAAAACAGCATCCCGATTTTTACAGCATCCGCACCAATATCTTCAATAACAGCGGTCATCTGAGCCCCAACAAAATCAGGGGGAACCGCATGAATCGCAGTTACCCCCTGTGTATTTTGACTGGTCAGGGCTGTTATTACCGTTATCCCGTAACAACCAAGTGCTGAAATCGTTTTTAAATCCGCCTGAACTCCGGCCCCTCCGCTGCTATCCGAACCGGCAATGCACAACACCCTGTGATATGTTTTCATCCTGTCACGGATAATCACCATCCTCTTGTAAGATAATCATGAATGGAATCTGCTGCCTGCCTGCCGGCACCCATGGCGAGTATTACCGTAGCGGAACCGGTGACGATATCTCCTCCTGCCCAGACTCCTTTTTTGCTGGTTTTGCCGGTTGCTTCATCGGCAACGATATACCCCCATTTATTTAATTCAAGGTCTTTGGTGGATTGGGTCAACAAAGGATTGGCTCCTGCGCCTACTGCAATAATCGCAAGATCACATTCGAGTTCAAACTCAGAACCTTTTATGGCAATGGGTCTTCGGCGTCCGGAACTATCCGGCTCACCAAGCTCCATCTTCAGTCCTACCATTCCGGTGACACGCCCTTTTTCATTCCCTTTGAATTCGACAGGGCTTGTCAGAAAATGGAACTCCACGCCCTCTTCTTCCGCATGATGCACTTCTGCACCCCTTGCCGGAACCTCCTGACGGGAACGCCGATATACAATACGGGAAGATTGTGCCCCAAGCCTCAAGGCTGTTCTGGCTGAATCCATGGCCACATTCCCGGCTCCCAGTGTGATAACATTCTTTCCTCTTACGACAGGCGTATCATATTTCGGGAACAGATATGCCTTCATCAAATTCGAACGTGTAAGATACTCGTTGGCGGATAAAATACCAATGAGATTTTCTCCTGGAATGTTTAAAAAAGTTGGAAGCCCTGCACCCACTCCCAGAAAAATAGCATCATACCCTTGCTCAAAAAGTTCATCCAGGGATACGGTTCGCCCGACCACGGCATTGCACTCCAGCTTAACACCCAGAGTCTCCAACCCTTCCACCTCTGCGAATACAATCTCCTTGGGCAATCTGAATTCAGGAATTCCGTAAACCAGCACGCCGCCTGGTTTATGAAATGCCTCGAATATGGTTACTTCGTGGCCTTTCAGTGCCAAATCCCCTGCGACGGTCAGGCCGGATGGCCCGGACCCGACGACCGCAACTTTTTTCCCGGTGGGTTCTGCCTTGACAGGCAATTCGCACTCTCCGCTTTTACGGGCATAATCTGCCGCAAACCGTTCCAGATTTCCAATTGCAACCGGTTCACCTTTTTTCCCCACAATACATAGCCCTTCACACTGCAATTCCTGGGGGCAAACCCGTCCGCATACAGCCGGCAAACCATTTCTTTTCCAGATCAGACTGATGGCCTGTTCAAATTTACCATCCCGGATATGACCGATAAACCCCGGGATATCCACCCCTACCGGACATCCTTCCACGCAGGCCGGTTTTTTACATTGAAGGCATCTCTTTGCCTCTATCATTGCGACTTCCGGGCTGTATCCAGTGGGAACCTCTTCAAAATTTTTAGCCCTGACTTTGGCTGCCTGTTCCGGCATTGACTGCCTGGGTATTTTTTCTTTTTTTTCTGCTATTTCCGCCATTATACCCTCCGTAATTTATATAGATAGTCTATTGATAAATTTAGATATTGAACCCTGCTATCGCAATAATTATGCTTTTTCCTTTTTCAGATTGCAATACTCGTCATGGCTTGCTTTTTCATCTTCTGTGTATGCCTGAAGACGAAGCATCAGTTCATCAAAATCAACCTGATGACCATCAAACTCGGGACCATCCACACAAGCAAACTGGGTTTTCCCACCGATGGATACACGGCAGCCGCCACACATCCCTGTTCCATCAATCATAATCGGATTCAAACTGACAAGTGTTTTTACATTAAAATCTTTTGTCATTTTACATACAAACTTCATCATGGGAACCGGCCCAATCCCGACAACCAGCTTGATGTCATTTTTGGTCAGGACATCTTTCAATACATCGGTCACAAAACCATGATGACCATATGAACCATCATCTGTACAAACATATAGTTTATGAGAAGCCGCCTTCATCTGTTCTTCCAGAATCAACAGACCTTTATTTCGTGCGCCGATAATACTAATCACATTATTCCCAGCCTGTTTTAAACCTCGAGTGATAGGGTGCAGAACAGCAACCCCGGTCCCCCCCCCGACACACACAACATTCCCTACATTTTCCAGGTGGGTGGGTTTGCCGAGTGGACCGATGACATCCAGATATCCGTCCTCCACCTTGAGTGACTTAAACAACGCTGTTGATTTACCAACCACCATATAAATAATCGTAATCGTACCTTTTTCCGGGTCAGTATCGGCCATGGTAAGCGGTATTCGTTCGCCGGTTTCTGTGGCTTTTAAAATGACAAACTGCCCCGGCTTCGCCTTTTTTGCAATCAGTGGTGCCTCAATTTCATTCAGAACCACCGTTCCATTGGCCATTTCTTCCCTTCCTACGATTTTAAACATGTGATACCTCCTGATGTAAGAACCAGTGAATTTACTATTTCAATACTCCTTTAGGGATCATTTTTTCTGAATTTATGCAAGTGTGTAGGCTACTTCATGCTCCTGCCGAAATCAAGCGTAAAACAAAAGCCTTCGTAATCCTCTTCTGGAAAATTGATCTATAATTAATAGTCAAAAAACATTGAATTCACAACAATTAAATGATAAGTGGCGTTCATAAAAAAAGGATCGACAAAGGACTCTTTTATGAAATTGTTTGACAGCCACTGCCATATTGATGACAAAATATTCAATAAAGATTTTACCCAGGTATTGAAACGGGCAAGCAATGCTGGCGTGGAAGGAATGATGATCGCAGGTATTACCCTGAAAACCGTCAAAAATGCGGTTAAACTGGCTGAGAACAATCATGGTTTGTTTGCTTCAGTCGGAGTGCATCCTCATGATGCCTCCTCATGTTCTGAAACCGATATGAAAATCCTCAGAGAAATGGCCAGTAACCCAAAAGTTAAAGCCTGGGGTGAAATCGGTCTAGATTTCAACCGGATGTTCTCTCCTCAAAAAATTCAGGAAAAATGGTTTATCCGTCAACTGGAAATAGCTGATGAACTAAAGCTCCCCCTGATCTTTCATGAAAGGGATAGCAGCGGCCGCTTCCTGCAATTGATTCAAACAAACAGCCACCAG
>PNOB01000029.1 GCA_013824585.1 Desulfobacterium sp.
GCCTGAATCACATTGGAACGGATTCCAAAGGGTGCAAACTCAACTGCCATGGCACGGGATACGGACTCCAGAACGGCTTTGGCCGCAGATACCGCAGCATAACCCCTCCAGGCAATCCGGTTTCCTTCACTGGTCAGACTGAGTACACGGGCATCTTCTGCGAACAATTGACGTTGAAAGATATCCTGAACCCATTCCACGATATTGGAGCCCATTGCATGAATCGTTCCGGAGAAATCTTCTTTATCCAGCAATAATTGATGATTATAAATCTGTCCGGGATCATCACATGGTGCAAGAAGTTTCAGATTTCCGAGAGCTATGGAATGCAGAACCATCCGAATTTTTCCTGCTGCTCCCATCTCCTGCTTCAGCATTTCCAGAACCTTTGTCCGTCCTTCAATGGAAAGCGCATCAATATTGATGACTGCCAGTTTGACTCCTTCTGCCCGGATCTGATCGAACAACGGCTCAATGTTCTTCATGGCTCCCCTTCGATCCCGATGAACAATGCAGATATTCATCCCATGGCGAGCCAGTTTTTGAGCCGTAGCCAGACCAAACCCGCTGGAGCCACCGAGGATCAGCGCCCAGTACTTATTGCTAAATCGTATCATCCGGTTTCCTGTTCTGAAATTCCCGCATTGCACTGGAAAAAGTAGTGACGGAAAAACAATTGACGCCGATGCTTTGAAAAAATTTCCGGAGAGGACGATTAGGCCCGATTTCACAGATCTGCGATGCTTTCTGAGAGATCAGGCTCATGTTTTCATTCCACTTCACCGTATTGCTCAACTGTTCTACCAGCTTATGGATGATTTCCAAGCTGGAGTCTGTGTGAAAAACACCAGTATAATTTGAAGTAACCTTTTCTGCATTTTCCGGGTGCATTCCTTCAAGGAGTCGATTCAGGACATCCCGGAAACGATCCTTGATTGTATTCATAAAACGGCTGTGAAACGGGGCGCTGACGTTTAACGGAACAAACCGCAGCGCATCCGGTGATGGAACTGAATTTTGAATTTCTGTGACTGCTGTATCCATACTGCCTGCATGACCACTGATCACAATCTGCTGTAAGGAATTGATATTGGCAATATCTACCGGTAGACCATCCAGTGCTTTCTGAATAAGATTTACAGGCAGATTTTCTCCGATCACTGCGGTCATGCTTCCACTTCCAACCGGCGATGCTTCCTGCATCAGTCTTCCCCGTTCCCGGACAACCACTAACGCATCTTTGAAGGAAAACACACCTGCAGCCACCAGAGCAGTATACTCCCCAAGACTGTGGCCTCCGAAAAAAGAGGGTGAAATCTGAAATTCACTTTGGATTGTCTGATACATAGCGATCTCTGTAGCCAGGATACAAGGTTGTGCATATTCGGTCAGGTGAAGTTTTTCGTTTTCATTGAAGCACATCGCAGGTACATCCCAGCCCAGAACATCGGATGCCTCTTCAAAAGTATCTTTTGCAATGACTGAGCTGTCATAGAAGTCTTTCCCCATTCCTGCACGCTGGGAACCCTGCCCCGGGAATACAACTGCTAGTTTTTCCATATTTATAAACATTAATCTTTCCTCTCTGGAGACAATACCCATTTACTTATTCCTCCTTTGCCCCCACAAGCGCTAAGTTAACAATCAAATTGTTGATTATTGATTATTTTTTAATTTTCTGGTTTCATGTGGGAGCGGTCTTCAGCCGCGAAATATAATTTTGATCAACGCATAAATATCACAACAAGATGCCACCCACACACAAATGGTAAAACAATAATCAATAATCAATTGTTAATAACTAATAATCAATTTAAGTTAGCGCTTATGCCCCTTGACGGATTCAAAATACTTCCTTATTTTTTATAGCATGTTTTACGACTGACCGAAAACACCCAACCAGTGAGTGGGGCCGATGATTGTTATGCGATGGCTTACAAAATATATGCCAACAGCTCGAACTAATTTTAACTACTTGAACTCAGTTTGAATTTTTATTTCTACTTTTATTGTCTTTTTATGATATTTGAATTCACCGACAATGCCTGCACACGGATTGTACATGGAATGTACAAATGAACTGAACATTCACGATCAAAGAGAAACCAATGTTTGAACAAAAACAATTAAACAGTGAAGACAGGAATTTTTTCTCCACTGTAAAAACTGCATCACTCAGCAATCCATTCAGTGATCAACGGATAGTACTGGATCAGATCATTTCGAAAACTGGGTCCCATCAGATCGAAGAAACCGTTAATGCCGTCCAGCAGCGTATCGGAATATTGGAGAGAGACAGACAGATCGATCTCAAATCCCTGCCGGATACGGATAAAAATCTGATCGAGGCTGCCCATCTTTTTATCTTTTTCTACTTCTTTCGAAAACATTTCGATCAATTTATAGAAGATCAGCTTACAGCAGAAGACAAATCCTTTATGGTCCCTTTTACAGGAGAAGGAATATCCGTTCCTTTTGCAGGAGAAGGAATTTCATTTCTTCAAAAAAGGGGATTCAAGACCGAAAGCATACAAAAAGCATTTGAAGAAAGCTATCAGTTAAGACGGGCCTTTTTCTTTATCAACCGTAACCTGATCGGCAGGAGTCGCGCAATGAAAAAGCTCCGGCATGATCTTTGGAATAATATCTTCACCCACGATATCGATCTTTACAGACGATATTTATGGGATAAGATGGAAGATTTTTCTACCCTGATATTAGGAGAAACCGGAACCGGAAAAGGGGCTGCAGCAGCAGCCATTGGCCGATCCGGCTTTATCCCCTTTGACCTCAAAAAACAAAGATTTGCTCAAAACTTCACCAAATCTTTTATTTCCATCAATCTTTCCCAGTTTCCGGAGACATTGATTGAATCGGAACTTTTTGGTCATAAAAAAGGTTCATTTACCGGCGCTACGGAAAATCACAAGGGTGTTTTTGAAAGATGCAGCCCCCTTGGATCCATTTTACTGGATGAGATCGGCGAAGTCTCCCTTCCGGTTCAGATCAAACTGCTTCAGGTTCTTCAGGAGAGGATCTTTTATCCTGTCGGGAGCCATAAAGCTGAAAAATTCAATGGAAGGGTGATTGCCGCAACCAATCGATCCTTGAATGAACTTCGAAAATTGAAAATTTTTCGGGATGATTTTTACTATCGCCTCTGTTCGGATATTATCTTGATCCCTTCACTTCAACAGCGAATTCAGGAAGATCCCGGAGAACTTGATGAGCTTCTTGACCTTATTGTTGAGCGTACTGTTGGACAAAAATCACAAGAACTTATCAGCATGGTACGGGCAGTCATCGACAAAAAGCTGGGTATGGATTATCCCTGGCCGGGAAATGTCCGTGAACTGGAGCAGTGCGTCAGAAGGGTTCTTTTAAAAAAGGAATACTGTGGCGATCATCTTCCTGATTCAATGGATTTAAATGCCTGCATTACCCAGGGGATTGAACGGGGGGATATCTCTGCCCAGAACCTCCTCTCCGGATACTGTAAAATCCTGTATTCCCGCTATGGTACCTTTGAGGAGGTTTCCAGAAGGACAAAACTGGACCGGAGAACCGTAACGAAATACATAAAGGAATGTCCTGAAAATACAGAGTAGAAAACCTCTACTCTCTTATCCGTTTCTTGATCTCGCGTATCATGGCTGAACAAACCTGATTGGCATCTGCAACAATCGCGACGTCCGCCATTTTCATCATGGGTGCATCCGGATTTTTATTGACAGCAATAATGAACTTTGCATCAATCAATGCGGCTGTATGCTGAATTGCGCCGCTGATTCCAAAGGACAACAGAAGAAGTGGTTTTATCTGTCTTCCTGCCTGACCGATCAGAGAATCATGATCCGCCCAGTTTGAATAAACCACCGGCCGTGTGGCACCCACTTCTCCTCCCAGCAGCTCAGCCAATGCGTACAATTTCCTGAATTTCTGTTTGCTTCCCATCCCCCGGCCTCCGCAAACAACAATTTTTGCATCCTCAATTTTGTTGATACGTGCTGATTCATGTCTTGAGCTGATCAGCCGTACCCGGTTTTCCGGCAATTTTTTCGGGATCGGAACTGTAATGACTTCCCCGGTTGCCTGATAATCATGGGGTAATTCTTTAAAAACCCCGGGCCGGACCGTTGCCATCTGAGGTTTGTGAATCGGCGTGATGATTTTTGCAAGAAGGTTCCCTCCAAAAGCGGGCGCTGTCTGCAAAAGCAGGCCATCATCATTCATTTCAAGATCCACGCAGTCAGCTGTCAGACCGGTAGCAAGCCTTTTGGCCACTCGTGGAGCAAACTCCCTGCCAAAACAGGTTGCTCCCACTAGCACCATTTCCGGCTTATACTTTTTTGCAAGCATCTCCATCAGGATGACGTATGTCTCTACGTTATATCCCTTAAGGGAAATGTGGTCCATGACATATACTTTTTCAGCGCCGTGCGCGATATACTCATTTACATACTCTTTAATATTACTGCCAAAAATCACAGCGCAAACCGGGTTGCCGGCTTTTTTCGCCAGATCGGTGGCCTTTGCCAGCAACTGGAGCGTAACCCGATTACGAAAATAGTTACGGTAATCACCAAATACCCAGATCTCTTTTCCTGTTTTCTTCATTTTCAATCGCTGTGCTCGTGTGTTTTTAAATCTTTTCCCATGGCGCTGCTGATTTTGTCTCCAAATTTTTCAAAAACCTCTTCCAGGATTTTTTTTACAGCACCTTTCATGACATAATTCTCTTTCTCCGCAGTTATGGAGAACACATCCAATATCCTCGTTGGCGAGGCTTTCATGCCAATGCAATCCGGGGAAAGCCCCAGGTCTTCTGCTGACAATATCGTGATATCTGAAAACTGGAATGCCTCCTCCAACCCGGAAAGCGTTGCATATCGTGGATGAAAATGTCTTGTGGTGATGGTAACCAGCCCCGGAAGATCCATTTCCAGCGTCTCCAGAAAGTCATCGGAAAGACGCTTCATTCGAATGGTCTCACCCCAGCACTCCAGACTTTCAATATATGCCGCACTGGGGATCTTCAACTCTTCAGCAAGTTGAGGACCCACCTGGGCTGTCTCACTATCACTTGTCTGACTTCCGCATATCACCAGATCAAATTCCGGACATTCTTTTTCAATTGCACGCGCGATTGTGAACGAGGTAATCAACGTATCCGCGCCCGCCATCTGTTTATCGGTCAGCAGTATACCCCGGTCCGCACCCAGCGTTAAGGCCTCATACAAAACCTCCGCAGCCATGGGCGGGCCCATTGTAATGACCGTTATGTGCCCTCCATGCTCGTGCTTGATTCTCAGAGCAGCCTCAAGCGCATGTTTACAAGCCGGATTCATCATTCCTTCTGCAATTTCCCGTTTTAACGTTCCTGTACGGGAATCCCATGGCAGTTCAGAAACCATGGGAACCTGCTTGATACAAACAACCATTTTAAGCATGGTCATAAAACTTCCTCGTTTCCGGAGCCGTAGCTCTCCTCTCCATCATACCGGTGTGGATAGCAGATGACGTGCAACCACCATTCGCTGTACCTCACTGGTTCCTTCGTAAATTTCTGTAACCTTGGCATCACGGAAATACCGTTCCACGTCATATTCCTTGCTGTAGCCATATCCGCCATGAATCTGAACCGCAAGACCCGTTACCCGGGAAGCAATCGTACTGCAAAACAGCTTTGCCTTGGCTGCCTCGGGACTGAAATTTTTTCCTGCATCTTTGTATGCACACGCTTTATAAAGCAGGAGACGGGCAGCATCAATTTCAGTTGCCATATCTGCCAGATAATTCTGAATGGTCTGAAAGGAAGAGATGGGACGTTTAAACTGCTGTCGTTCTTTTGAGTATTTTACAGAGGCCTCAAATGCAGCTTGTGCAATCCCGAGTGCCTGCGCTGCAATCCCGATCCGCCCGGTATCCAGTGCAGCCAGTCCCACTTTGAGACCATCTCCCCTTCTGCCTATAAGATTCTTTTCCGAAACCCTGCAATCCTCAAAAAACAAAGATGATACTGGATTGGCCCGCATTCCGCACAAATCCTCTATCTCTCCCACGGAAAAGCCCGGAGTCTGTTTTTCAACCATAAAAACACTGGCTGCCTTCCGGGGATTCTGGGCGTCCGTAACTGCAAAAATAAGAGCACACCCGCATACTCCCCCGTTTGTAACAAATATTTTGGTTCCGTTGATTACATAATCCGAACCCTCCTGAACAGCATTTGTCTCAACTCCACCGGCGTCGGAACCGGCGTTCGCTTCGGTCAGGCAGAAGGCGCCGATCTGTTCGCCACTGGCAAGTTTCGGCAGAAATCGTTTTTTCTGTTCCTCTGTGCCAAAAAGAACAATGGGATATGCCCCCACACTGTTATGAACGGTTATACAAAGCCCCATTGCAGCGCTGACCCGGGATATCTCCTCAATACTGATTGCATAGCTGATGCTGTCCAGGCCTGCGCCACCGTATTCCTTGGGAATCTGGATCCCGAAATAATTCAAGGATCTCATTTTTTCCGCAACCTCCCAGGGAAAACGGGCATCCTTGTCAATCTCATGGGCAATCGGGCCAAGTTCTGTTTCCACAAACTCGCGGACGGTTTTCCGTACCAGTTTATGCTTCATACAAGGATTAAAATCCAACGCAGCACTCCCAATTTTTATCTGTTTTCCATAGCGATGATACGTACCATGGTTGTGTTTAATAAGCTGTTTTTAATTACAAGGGGCAAACCATCCTGTCAAGGAGAAGATATACGCCTCAGCAACTGAGGTGTTTTCAACGGTTACTCTTAAAAATTTTTATATTGAACATTCCCATTCGATCATGTATCAATTGACGGAAGACAATTTTTCTCCAAATGATTCAATTACCTATCACATTAATTCCCGACAATATCCGGGGCTTGGAGATGGTTATGCCAATAGAAAAAACAAACGAGATTGCTGCCACAGGGAAAAAAATCAAAACCGCCCGAACCCAAAAGAAAATATCTCTGGATCAGGTGGCAAATAAAACCGGATATAAAAAAGAGTATATCCAGAAGATCGAAGAAGGCAAGGTTATCCCGTCGGTGGGAGCGATTCTGCAAATTTCAAGAGCCCTTGAGATCGATTCCGCATTCCTGCTGAAAGATCCGGAAGAAAACCTTGAAAAACGGGTAAAGGCATATGCCAAACGAACCGATAATTATGCATACACAACACTCACGCCAGATGCGGAAAACAAACATTTAAAGGCCTTTCGGGTAAAAATCAAAGCCATGATGGAGCACAAAAGGGTTGCCTATCAACATGAAGGTGAGGAATTCGTGTATGTTCTTACCGGCAATATTGAGATCGAGATCGGTGAAAATCTCAACAAGCTAAAAAAAGGGGATTCCCTTCACTTTAATTCTGCAATCAAACACAAACTGCGGAATATCGGCAAAACCGATGCGGATTTGTTGGTCGTAATATACAGCCCATAAGAGGAAAAAAAAATTCCTTATGTTCATAAAAATTATTGAAAAGGAGGGGCATGTTACATAAACTGACAAATGAACAGCTCATGATTCAATCCATGGTCAGGGATTTTTCACGGAAAGTTGTGGCTGCAACGGCTGCGGAGCGTGATCAAACCAAAGAATTTCCGTGGGATAACCTGAAAAAAATGGGCGAACTCGGGCTGATGGGCATGATGATCCCACCGGAATATGAGGGACAGGGAGCTGATACAATAAGTTATGTCCTTGCACTTTCCGAAATAGCCTACTCATGCGCGTCCACTGCTGTTGTCATGTCCGTTCAAAACTCGATTGTCTGCAACAGCATTTATGAATTCGGAACCGAGATTCAACGGGAAAAATTCCTGAAACCGCTTGCATCCGGAAAAATCATCGGCGCTTTTGCCTTAACCGAACCGGACGCCGGGTCCGATCCGGTGAGGCAATCCACGTCTGCTGTTAAGGATGGAGATGGCTACATCATCAACGGAGAAAAACGATTTATCACATCCGGAAAAAATGCGGAAACCATCATCGTGACGGCAAAAACCGATGAATCCAAAATGCACAAGGGCATCAGCGCCTTCATCGTACAAAAAGGGACTCCAGGTCTGATTGTTGGAAATATTGAAGACAAAATGGGGTTACGTGCATCCGATACCACAGACCTTATTTTTGAAAACTGCCGGGTTCCCGGAGAAAACCTTCTGGGAAAAGAAGGCGATGGTTTTAAAATCGCCATGACCGGACTGGACAGCGGCCGGATCGGAATCGCTGCCCAATCCATCGGGGTTGCTCAGGCTGCCCTGGATGCTGCCGTAAAATATGCAAAAAAAAGAAAACAATTTGGCCAGTCCATTTCCAAATTTCAGGGACTCCGCTGGATCATTGCTGACATGGCGACAGAACTCGAAGCTGCCCGGCAGTTGATGTTTTTTGCTGCATCCTTAAAAGACAGAGGCGAAAAATACACCACCCAGGCGTCCATGGCAAAACTGTTCGCCTCGGAGATGGTGAACCGGTTGACGGCCAAAGCGCTTCAGATCCATGGGGGATACGGTTTTATAAAAGATTATCCTGTGGAGCGTTTTTACAGGGATGCAAGGGTGTTTACCATTTATGAAGGCACATCGGAAATTCAACGAATTGTGATCTCCAACAACATACTAAAGGACAATCGCTCACCCAGATAATCTGTTTCAGGCGTCCGTGCAGAGAAAGATATCGGTAATGACTCAACTGCCGGCTGTAAACAGATTCAGCATTGTCGTCTTTTGTTTTTATATATTGACCTGTATCATCCCCGTATGATAACGTTTCAACTTTCGTTTTTCGGTTCGGCATTCCAATTGTTTTTACGGATGATTCTTACTAATTTTTCACGAGGCAAAGAGAGGTTATCGCATGCCCGGTAACAGAAAAAAAACAGATCATGAAATTACTTTTTTCAGCAGAGGCGGTCAGGGGGGTATAACCTCATGCCAGCTCCTGGCACAAATGGCCTTTGTTGAGGGATTCAAGGATGTCATGTCCATCCCTCAAATCGGTGCAGAACGAAGAGGAGCAGCCATCAGGGCTTTTCTGATCATATCCGATCAGGAGATAAGAAGAGTCAGTGCGGTTACCAATCCGGATATTGTTATGGTTTTTGACGAATCCCTGTTGAACCTCCCACCCATTATCAATGCCATCCCCAGAACAAAATGCAAAGTTCTCGTTAATGCGGAAAAACTGGAAAATGATAGCCGTCTGTCAAAAGATATTGAGCTGTATACATTTCCGGGAACCTCCATTGCCCTGGGGCTTGATTTATTGCTGGAAGGTTCCCCTCTGGTCAATGTGCCCATACTTGGAGCGTTTTCAAAAATTTCCGGTCTGGTCTCCATGAAGTCCATAAAATCGGTTTTAAAAGAAAAATGGGGTAGCAGAGCTGATAAAAACATCAAAGCGGTCGAGTTATCCTATGACCAGACAAAAAGGGTTTACTAATTGTCATCAGCCTGCAAGCATATATTTTTCAGTTAACCGGATATACGAAGGAACAGATAGCAATGAAAAAGGATGATTCCAAATCTACGGAAACAAAATGTCCCATTTACAAATCATGGCGCGAACTGCCCCTTGTTCCGATTTCGAGGGGCATGAAAGGCAGTATCGGTGAAACTGGAGACTGGCGAACGTATCGGCCCGGCATTGATGAAAAAGAATGCAACAGATGCGGCATCTGCTATGTGTACTGCCCGGACGGGGTCATTCAATTCAAAGAAGACTCTGTGCCAGAAATCGATTACAAATACTGTAAGGGCTGTGGCATCTGTAAGGTAAAGTGCCCCAAAAAAGCGATCGAAATGATACGGGAACGAGAATAGATCAACTTTATCAAGACAAGGCTAATCATGAGTAAAATAAAAAAATCAGAAATGGACAAAGAACAGACAATCATCATGTCCGGCAACTATGCTTCTGCATGGGGTGCAAAATGCTCTCGTGTGAAGGTTATCAGCGCATACCCGATCACACCCCAGACAACCGTTGTGGAGAAACTGGCTGATTTTGTTGACGGCGGAGAGCTGGATGCCCGGTACATCAAGGTCGAATCTGAGCACTCCGTGATGGCATCCCTGGTGGGAAGCTCCATGACCGGTGCACGTTCTTTTACAGCCACATCCGGACAGGGTTTGCTGTATATGACAGAAATGCTTCACTGGGTTTCTTCTTCACGCCTGCCCATCGTTACCACCATTGCCAGCCGGGGTATTGCCCCGCCTTGGAATATCTGGGCGGAATACACCGACATACTCTCTATTCGGGACTGCGGATGGATTATCCAATTTGCATCCACGCATCAGGAAATTTTCGACTCCGTGCTGATGAGCTATAAGATTGCTGAAAACCAAGGGGTGATGCTGCCCTATTTCATTGTTTATGGCGGATTTACACAAAGTCATACCAGTAAGCCCGTCCGTATTCCTCCCCAGAAAGAGATTGATTCTTTTCTGCCGCCTCCTCCTGAAAAGGGGTGGAGTCATCTGAACCTGGATCCGGATAACCCGATCACATTCGGCAACCTGTTGATGCCTCAGCAGGAATATCTGGACTTCCGTTTTTTGATCCATGACTCCATGGTGAAATCAAAAAAAATCATTCAAAAAACCATCAAGGAATTTAAAAAATCCTTTAAACGAGATTACAGCGGTCTTACGGAAAATTACAAATGCAACGATGCGGATGTTGTGTTGATTACATATGGTGCACTGGCTGAACAGAGCAAAATTGCAGTGGATGAACTCCGTAAAAAAGGCAAAAAAGTCGGATTGTTTAAACTCCGATATATTCGTCCATTTCCAAACGAGGAATTGCTGAAGCTGTTTAACTCTGATGTAAAAGTGATCGGAATTGCAGACCAGGGTACGGCATTCGGCAATCCGACCGGTGGCCCCATTTCCACAGAGGTGATGTCCCTTTTGAGGCAGTCCAATCGAAAAATCAAGGTTCTGCCTTATGTCTGGGGACTGGGCGGACGTGATGTTACAGTGGATGAACAGATCCATGTCTTTCATCAACTCATGCAACTCAAGAATAAAAATGAATACCCCACAGACGATACCTTTCAGCACGGTACGGTATGGATGGGATTAAAGACAGGAGCATAAAAATGGTAACCGTCAACGAGCTGATCAAAACAGAATCGAATAAACCGGAACTGTTTCAATCCGGCAGTTCTGCATGCGCCGGATGCGCATCAATCCTGGCATTGAGATGGGCCCTGAAAGCCCTTGGCCCGCAAACCGTTGTTATCGCTCCTGCGTCATGTGCAAATGTGTATATCGGCATCTGGCCAAAAGCCTCATCAGCCGTGCCCTATATCAACATGGCCTTTGCAGCAGGTGCCTCAGCCGCATCGGGCGTTGTTGCCGGTTATGAAGCCCTTGGGAAAAAAGGCATCAATGTTCTTACCTGGGCAGGAGATGGCGGAACCGTGGATATCGGCATTCAGGCGCTCAGTGGCGCCATTGAACGAAGCACTAATTTTATCTATGCCTGCTATGATAATGAAGGATATATGAATACCGGAACCCAGCGCAGTTCCTCTACTCCCAAGCATACCAAAACAACAACAACCCCCTTTGGAAAAGGGATGCATAAAAAGGATATTGCCCAGATCGTTGCGGCCCACGATATACCCTATGTTGCCACCTGCGTGGCAACCGACCCACAGGAGATATATAATACTTTTTCAGAGGCAAAAGAGATCGAGGGCTCCAAATTTATCCATATCCTTTCACCCTGTGCACCAGGCTGGCGTTTTGCTGCTTCCAAAACAACAGAAATGGGTGACCTTGCGGTGAAAACCGGTTTTTTTCTCCTGTGGAAACAGGTGAACGGAGAATTGATCGTACACAAACGCACCCAGAAATATCTGGACAAGAAAAAAAGATTGCCGGTTGAAACCTATCTGAATGAGCAGGGCCGATTCGGAGATCTGAGCCCGGACCAGATACAGGATTTGCAGAACTGGGTAGATCGTCGATGTGAAAAACTGGCCCGGCAGTTATAATCATTGATGCTTGGCAGCTAAAAATGCTTCAATTAGACTGGTTTCAGACTAGATAATTTAAATCCGAAGAATGATATGAAAACAATTGGCGCATATGAAGCAAAAATACATCTCCCGAAGCTGCTGGAACGTGTAATCAAAGGAGAGCGGATAACCATTACAAAACATGGCGTTCCTGTAGCTGTTTTGCAGCCACCACGAACCTCAAGAAAATCAGAAACCAAAACAGTTATTGCTGAATTACGCAAATTCCGTGAAAAAACAGCTCTTAAAGGACTTTCTATCCGGGATATGATTGAAGAGGAAAGACGATAACCTAGTTCCCCTGGGCATCCTCCTTATGGCTGATATTGGTTTTCTGTCCGGATGCCGCTATCTGCTTCATGACCGGGACTCCAAGTTCTGTCATTCATTTCAAAAGATTCTTCAATCCGCAGGCATCAAGCCAATCCGGTTACCGCCGAAAAGCCAAAACCTGAACGCCTTTGCCGAACGCTGGGTCCGGTCGGTCAAGGAAGAGTGTTTGTCCAAATTGGTTCTGTTCGGACAACTGGGTCTTGAATTTGCTCTTCGGGAATATGTCTCCCATTATCATGAAGAGCGCAATCACCAGGGTCTGGAAAATAAAATCCCCTTCCCTTCCCTTCCGATACTTATCAGCCGGATCGGATCACCGGGGAGATTGTATGCAAATCACGATTAAACGAGCTGCTAAAGTATTATTATCGCAGCAGAAATATGGAAACGGATGGTAATTTACCCGATTTTTCGATGCAACCTTCTGATTTGGCAGCGTAATTATGCCAAAATTAATATTTTAACCATACGCGAATGTTCTTCCAGCTCTCCGTTTCCACAGCCCATCCGGCTGCCCATGGCCAGGTTGACTCGTAGCAACCGCAATATGATAATTTCCCCCCAATAAAGCGCCCGGGAAACACTATTCAATACCACCATGTTTTCGTAAAAATTCGATCATTTTTGGATTTCTGCGATATCCGGTGGCGCGGACAATACTGCCGAAAGGTGTTATTTGATCGTTGTTTCTGGCGTTGATATCCGCTCCATTTTGCAGGAGGATTTCGGCAGCTTCAAAATAATTTTGATTGCATCGGGCAATGAAATGCAGTGGAGAATTTCCTGCATGATCTTTTGTATTCAAATCCGCCCCGCCGGCAATCATTTTCTTCAACACCTCGGTATCCGGTTTATTGGGTCCGCATGAGTCTACCAGGCAAAGCAGTGGTGTCTGCTGCGCATTGTTTCTCAGGGTTAGATCGGGTTTTAATTTCATGACGCTTTTCAAAATAGACGGCGCAAAAGAATTGTAATTAATGGCTGAGTGTATGGCGGTATTATCCCGAAAAGATGACCTGATTTTTACAATTTCCGGATACGTTTGCAGCAATTGTTCAGCCTCGCGGATGGCTTCATCTTTTTTATCCTTCTGCTCTACAATATCAGACATCGCCTTCATAAACAGCTCCAGTTTGGCTTCGTAATTGATCTTATAATTGTACGGCGATGGGTACCCATATTTTTTTAATAACGAAATTGCTTCTTCTTCATGTCCACTTGCAACAGCCATATCGAAGGCGGTCTGTCCCTCATGGTCTTTTATTTTCTCATTAACTTTTTTTTCCAGCAACAATTCAGCCATGGCAAAGCGACCAATGGAAAAGGCTTTATGTAATGGGGTACGGGCGTAATCGTCTTTTCTATTTAGATCTGCCCCTCGGTTGATCAGCATTTTCGCCATATTGGCATTGTCCGCTACAACAGCGATGTGGATAGGGGCGCTTGATGTGGGAAACGATTGATTGGGGGAGAAAGAAATAGCATTGATATCGGCGCCATGATCAAGAAAATATTCGGCGATTTTGGGCGATTTGTTTCTGGCTACTGCAATATTCAGCGGAAGCCAGTTTCGAGCAATCGGTTTTTTCGGGTCGAGGCCAATTGAAATCAAATATTCTACAATTTCGACTCGTTCAAAAAGTATTGCCACGTACAACGGTGATCGCCGCTGGTCATCAATCTTGTTTTCCTTCATCGATTGTTTCAGTAAATCCAAACGCCCCATGCCGATAAGGCTTTCCATATCCGGCACAGCGCCTGATTTATAGAAAAATTCTGCCAAAGCGCTGTCATAGGATTCGCGATCTTTATCATACAGATAAATCGCAGTATTCAAGGGAGTATTTCCGGTACGATCCTTGACGTTAATATCCGCGCCATTCTTCAATAGTACTTCAGCGATCTGCTTCAGTGTTGAAAAATCTTTGGCACCTCGAAGCACATTGCTTGTCAATGAAACCAGCAGCGGCGTCGCCAAATCTTCGGATTTTGCATTCACGTCCGCACCACGTAATAATAGAAGTGTTGCGTTTTTCCAGTAACATTTTCTGGCTGCCGAATGAAGCGGGGTTTCACCGCGGTTGTCCTTTTCTCGCCGGATGTTTGGATTCGCCCCGTTTTTCAACAAGAGTTCACATATCGGATATCCATGTTTGGAAGCGTAATGCAGCGGAGCCATACCATTTTCATCAAGCTGGTTGATATCCGCACCTTCTTTTATCAACTTCATGATCTTTTCTATATTTCCGTCACCATCACATAACTTATGAATTTCGGCTGCATAGCTGGTATCAGGGGAGCAACAAGTAATGGCGATCAAAGCGATCGCCATTGTCCAAAAATTCGGCATGAATTTCTTTTTTAAGAACATTTTTTCTCCTTAATAGAATGTAAATGAATATTAGCGCAACAGATTCTGGCATAGACCAGATTCTATCTGATCTGTTATTTCGATTGTATGACAAATTGATGACGCTTCTCTTCCCAGACAAAGGCCTTCATATTTTTCCGTAAAAATTTCTCTGCGGCTTCTTCGCCTGTCGGCAGGTCAATATATTTCCGTAGATACGCCAAATCACTACCAGGTCGAAAGGTGTTTTTATATAGCAAGCCGATTATCCCATCCGCCACACCATTTTTTACTGCAATCCTGCTAATGGGATTTAAATCCGAATGATTTTGATTCAACTTGTTCCTTATGCAGCAGGATAGTGCATTTCGAAAACTTTTCACATAAGAATCGGAAAGCATATCTTTTGAAATCAATCGGTCAAACATATCGATTTTTTTCAGTGGATAAAAGCAGTCCTTAGAGATATGCCAGAATAAGAGTTCATAATACTCTTCCAACCGGTATTTCTCTATCACGCTTGCTAATTCCTCTGGAATTTCGTTACCCAAGGACATAAACGGCAATCTATCATGCATAATCTTACGAGCCGTTGCTGGATCGTATGCAAATGCGATTTCCACAACTCTCGGAAATTTTTTAAAAATATCCAATATGTTTTGGGCGTGGTCACGATTGTGGGTTCGCTTTAAAATATAGATAAGTCTTTGATGCTCATTACGCAAAACCGGATTGTTGAATCTGTCGATGACCCAAGCTATAGTATCATTTTGATATTGTTTAATAAATGGATTCAATTCTTCACCGATGGTGCCATCCAGGGAAGTCAAAGAAATAACCATATTGAAATTTTGTTTCATTTCATCCGTGTTTTCAAATCGATTGGGATCAACATAGATGATGAAATCTCCATGTAAATTCACTCCTCTTAATATCTCTTTATTATTAAGCCATTGGTTGCTAAATTTGGAATCGGGAAATAGTCGCAGTACTTTTAGATAATTCAAACTTTGTTCATGGACATTCGCTGATCCCTCGAGATTGTCTACATATAGATTTTTACCTTCGTTTTGACGCGCTATTTCTCTAAAAATTTCAGATGATTTATATAGATTCCCCCTCAGCATCTCTACTCTGGCGATATGAAACTTGTATTGAATCTTCCAATACTCATCAAATAGTTCCTCTTCAAGCAAAATGCGATAAATCTCATATGCATGATCAAACTGTTGCGTTTCCGAACAACGATGGGCAATTGTTAATCCATCAGACCTATTCACATGGCCCATTTTATAATCTTCCATGAATTTATTATACAAATACGTTCCATAGTCTTCCGGAGAACTCACGATTGGTAGTATTTTATCATCGATATCGATATTTTCTTTTCGGGCCAACTCTTCTGCTTTTTCATACTGGCCCATATATAAATAGAGATCGATTAGCTGGTCATAGGATAGATGACTGATCAACGGTGTTACAATGGAACGAATCTGATTTGCTTGCTGTTCATTTTCCGAAACAGCAATTAATTCGTTGACTTTTTCGCAAAAAAATTGATATGATTCCAACTCCATTTCGATGGCATTGTCCTTATAATACTCGACAAAATTTTCAATATAGGATCGATA
Source organism: Desulfobacterium sp. (assembly GCA_013824585.1). Lineage (GTDB taxonomy): Bacteria > Desulfobacterota > Desulfobacteria > Desulfobacterales > SURF-7 > QZKS01. The sequence goes on from PNOB01000029.1 coordinate 16,383, forward strand.
AAGTAAAATTCTTTGGTTGCCCCTGGCGGATAGGATCTTTCCAGAAATCAGAGTGATTTCATCCTTTAAGGTTTCCGTTTGTTTGACAAGTAGTCGATACAAATTTATGATGTCAGTTTTTATGTCATTTGAGCAAAATTTGCTTGTACTGCACTCTATGATCCTGCCGCCGCCAAGCCCTAAGTGCTCTGCTTTATATCGTCCACCGTAACCATATGAGCAATAGCAATCAAGGTGATATATGTAAATTTTGTCACTTAATGCTTTTGCTTTCTCAATATACTGTTTTGCCATATCATGACGATTGGTTTTATAGGCGGTATAAGCAGCAAAGAAATATGTACTGCAAAGAAAGTATTCACCGTGCTGCCGGGAATTTTTGATAAATGGCGTATCAGCATCGATATTTCCAGCCAGGGAAGAAAACACATCTGCCGCTTTATGAATATCTCCATTTACTAAATATTCGTAAGCGATAGGATATTTCAAGACAATGCTTGCCACTGAATCCGGATACGCATCCAATAGTATTTTAAAATGATCCGCGATTGATTTATATTTGCGTCCTTCCTTTCTATCGCGCGGAAAACAAAATGATTCGCCATATTGATAATCATATATCGCCCAAAGAGCGGTTGAAAAAAGATCTGCTGCATTTCTCTCTTTTTTATCGATGTCTTTGAGCAATCTTTTATATGTCGCAACACGGAACTCTTCTCCCCACCGGTAATTTGTCAAAAGGAGTGTCGCATCACGACGGACCGATATATCACCGGATAAGGATAAATATAGATACCTGGCAAAGTCATCAATAATAAATATTCCTCCCCCGCTGTCATAATTGCTGAGTGGCTGGTATCTTTCTGGATCATAAACGGTTTTCGAATGACGGTCTTTGGGAGAATGTGCAGCATTTACAATCGCAGATAGAATCTTCCTCACTATGGCATCAAGATTGCTGCAACAAGATTTATCAGATATAGGAAGTTCTATTCTATCCGCTATCTTCTGCGTCCTGATATCCCAAAGATTTATTTTTACAATTATTAATTTCTGATCATTATAAACGAAATTTAAATCAATCACGGTATCGGCATGCAGCCATTCCATGGTAGATAATGGACTGCTGCCATCGAACACGCCAGATAAGGATAAATCGGATTCCGCCACAAGGTCTTGAAAGTATTTTGGGCTAAGCACCCGGATGTCAGCATTTTTACTCAGCGCATCGCGCATATTTTTATAGAACTGCATAGCAGTACCATCATCCGGATGATCGGCGTACAATAACACGGTCGGAATTTTTTTTATATTTATAATTGGTTGGGCTATTTCTTTTCTCTTGTTTATCGAACGATCGGTTATCTCAATATATTCTTCAATTCCCAACATTTCAAATGACTTTAACAGGCAGGCATGGGCTGCGATGAAGTCAGGATCGATTTTCAGCACCTCCATGAAATATGCAGCACCATATTCCGGTCGCCCTTTCATACAATGCGCAATTCCCTTGTAGTACATCAATACAACTTCCGGTGTTTTAGAAAAGCCAAAAGGTGAAACGGCTGCCACAGTATCTTTTGATTTTGTGGATATTTTATCCGCTATTTTATCTGCAACAAGATTTATTTTTTCATTTATATCATCCGGATATTTGCCTTGTTCCATGAACCCTGCTGTTTCTATGCCGGTCTTGGCTGAAATCAAAGACACCTCTAAATGAAATTCCTTTTCATTTTGCTTTTGAATGGATCCCTTAATCAAATAATTCACCCACGGCAATTTATGCTTAAAAACATCTACAGGCTTAAGAAGTCCCGCTTCACTTAGGCGATGTTCGGCAAAAATATATTGAAGAAATTGCCTTTCATAAATTTGGATGCCGCTTTCCTGCAGTCTTAAACTCAAAAAATCAGCCAATCCGATTGCCCAGTTGTCTACCTTTTCATTCTCGTTCGCCATTTCGAAGTCCAATACGCCAACCGAATCCGGAACAACCGCAGCGTGCAGGCTAAGCGTTGAAAAGAAGAATATCATTAAAAAAAAAACTTGAAACGTTAATGAACTGGCAATTCGCATGTTTTCGTATCTACCATGTTTATAGTACGGAATTCAAAGCCAGGTGATTTCCATGCTACCGTTGAGCCAGACGCGGCAATACCCTTTCCGCCAGCTGAAACGCTGCTTTTTGTAAAGCGGTCTTTCCCGCAATCTGTTCCGCCAAGTCGACGGCGATGGCCACCTGGCGATCTGCCGTTATCAATTTTCCTGTTTTCGCATCGGTAACTTTGATCTCCAGCCGGGCTTTGCAACTGACCAGATTTTTAATGCGTGTTGCAAATTCACTGAAGCCCTCACCCTCGATGAGAAGATCCGCTTTCTTTTTAGTGGCGTTTTGTTTGCCCAGAACTTCAAAGCCGGCGGCCTGACAAATATTGATCCATTCGGTTTCGGCCGCCGGATCCAGCGTGTTGCGACCAAGATGCCGCTCCTGGATCGCGATAATCAACGTGGGTTTGGTTTGATTTTTCATTTGGGCTTGAATGCGGTCTGTGACATCTTTTTGAGTTTGCCGGGATGCAATGATGTTTCCGCCTTCAGCGGATATGAGTGAATTGATTTTTTCACCCAGTTGTTCCGCCAATACATCCAAATCTGTGTCCGCACTGCCTTTGACGCTCGCCCCCAACACTCGGCTGGTTTCCGTTCCAATGATTTTTGCGACGATAATGATCTTGTCGCTCACTGACATGATCGAACCGGTAATAAAGATCTGGGCCCCGGACAATTGACCGATTTGGATCGCCTGGCTGGGATTGACCATTCCCGACAGATTGATCTCGGCCTCCTCGAGTATTTTCGACATTTCCGCGCGGTCAAGCAAATAAATATCCGGATTGGCCATCATCGAAGCCATCAGCAGATCCGAAATTTTAGGGCCATACCCCGCCACCTCGTCACCCCTTTCATGAAAGGCGAAAATTGCCGTTGGATAGGGTTTGGCTAATG
>PNOB01000030.1 GCA_013824585.1 Desulfobacterium sp.
ATAAAAATCTTCCCGTACGGTAAAATATTCTTAGGGGTTATCAGGAACGCATTCAGGAAAATTTAGGGACGTGCCAAATATTCTTCATCTGCTATCAAAAACCTCTTTTTCACTTCTATCACAGAAAATCATTTGTTAAAAGAAAATCCGCAATCACATCTGCCCCGTTCTGTTCTGGTTTCCGGGGGCAGGGCAGGGCGAGAAGCTCTTCAAGTCTGGAAATCCATCTTGCATCCTGAAAATCCTTTTCCTGGATATGAAGACCGGTCATCTCCCTTTGTATGAACTCCTCCAGTTTGTGCGATTCCCGGAAATCCGGCCGGTAAACAAATCCAAACGGTATCCGGGCATGATACACTTCTGCAATGGTGCTGTAGCCGGCTTTTCCGATTACTGCATCTGCGGCATTGACCAGATCCGGATGAAAGAATTCAGAGTGGTGGGGGAACTGAATGAGATTGCCTTTTCTTTCAAAAAGGCTGCTTCCTCCCGGAATCACGAATATCATCTGTTCCCTGGATGTCAGTTGGTTATGGAAATTCAGTTTCTGTTTAATTCCTCCGGTTGTAATCAGGATCATTTTATCATCTGTATTGATTTTCAATTTTTTCCGTACTGCTTCTCTTGAACTTCTGGTTTTTCTGCTGATCGGCATGGCGGTGAGATCTGCATTCCAGCGGGAGCAGATGGGTTCTGTCTGGATGTGGAAGGTGGCTTGCTGAAACAGAGTCTCCAGATATTGGATATGTTTTTTAATCTGGGGAAAGGTGTTTTCATATTCTCTGTATATCCAGTCCCAGGTGAAGTTTTCGATGAGTACAGACGGGATATCCGCCTGCTTTGCCACGGCAATTCCAAGAGGGGATATGTCACAGAGGACAAGCCCGATTCCTTTCTGCTTCAATTGGCGGGCCAGTTCCGAAGTTTGCCGGGCCTGAAAGGGATAGAAGGCATCCAGTTGTTCAATGGTTAAAGACAAATCTGCATGAAAAGGGGTTTTCTGGGCAAGACCGATATCGGTTTGCGTGGATGAATAAGCAAAAGCGTTGGACAAAGACTCCTGGAAAAACCATTTCGGGGTTTTTGTAAAAATGTGGAAACAGATCGCCGGATTTTTTTCCGTCATTGCCTGCATCACGGCAGAAGCACGCGCAGCATGTCCGAAACCGTGGGAGGAGATAAAATACGCAATATGCTTTTTGGGTGGGGTCATTCGAAAAAGAAAAAACGGTAAATTGTATACAACAGCAGGAGGGTGATCAGGATTGCGGAACCGTAGATGAGTTTCCTGTTGATGCTTGTATCACCCTCTTTACGGTTCCGGATTGTATGTAACTGAAGATCATTTTCTTTGATAATCTGTTGAATATTCCGGTCGGTTTCGCTGACAAGCTGTTTTGTCTCCAGAATCATTTCCTTTGTAGGCCTCATTATTTCTCCTCTGGCATTGCGGTTGTCCGAATTTTATTGTATAGCAGTACCGGATTGCATTGTTCCACCTACAAAAATTCTTTGGCCAGTTTTCCTTCTTTTCTCCACACCCAGCAGGTATCGATCAGGTATTGATTCATGATATCAGGGGAGAATTTCTTTGGCAAGGGTTTGCGTGCAAAATGAGCCCAGTAACCCTGTACCGCTGCCGGTCCCATTGCAAGAAGAAGTGTTGTCAGGTGTGAACATCCATTGGCACCCCCCAATATCTGTTTGATCTTTGCAGTGAACCCCGGGGCAATACTCATTCCTTTTACAATATCCAGGCTTTTCTGGGTTTCAATGCAACCCTCACGGGGGATTTCCGGCATTTCAGCCTCGATTGCTTTTATCGTCAGCTCTGGTCCTTCCACATGCATCCGGATAATCATGTGATGAACCAGATGGGGTGAAGATTTTTCTCCATTGAGCTTATAGTAGGGTTGTAACCGATTGTCTTTTAATTCCGCCTGAACAATAATGCCGCCTTGTTTAGATTCAAAAGTGGATATCTCGATATTCCGAGTGTGGACTTTATCTCCGATCTGCTGTTTCAGTTCGCTCATTTATCCATTCCTGACCTGGCTCAATCTGTGCCAGAGAATCATAACAATTGTTGTTTAAAACTAAAGCCAGTACTCTTTTCGGCAATCCGGTCTTCCGGATATCCAGCGGTATTCCAATTTTTACAGACGGGCCAACCGGCCAACGGGCTAACCGGCTAACGGGCTAACCGGCCAACCGGCTAACCGGCTAACCGGCCAACAATACCGGTTTCGGTCTATAGCTCCGGTGGGCCACTGGGAATCAGACATAGAAACAGCAAAGGTGTATCACCGGTATTTTTGATCTGATGTTCTTCATTCCCCGGAATGAACACCACGTTTCCGGCCTCCAGAGGAATCCAGTCTCCCTCCTTGAAAACCGAACCGTGTCCGGCATGGATAAAGATTTCATGCTCCCATTCATGAGAGTGCCTGGGTGAGAATCCTTCCGGGGCCAGTTCAAAAAGCCTCATACAGAAATTTTCAGCTCCATCCGATTTCCCGATCAGTAATCGCCCATCCACGCCTTTTACAAGATCTCCGTCAAAGTGTTTGGGTTCAATTTGAGTGTAATGTTTTATTTTCATAATTTTGCTCCATGAAATCCAATTTCTGCATCCGCTATCGCATACCAGCCATTTTCAGTATCTGGTCTGCGACGAATACAATATTTTTTCTGGGCCAGACAGGCAATGTTGTTTCAATATCATCATCCGATATCACGGCTTGAATATCTTTTCGTTCTGAGAACAAGGGAACGGAAGCAACGGATTTTCTCCAGACCTCGATTTTTTTCCCCGGTCCGCTCAGATACCCTTCCACCAGAATCAGATCGGTGTGATGGAACAGGGACTCGATTTTATCAAAGGGGTTTTCATCCGGCTTTTTTGGAATATAAACAGCCATCAGATCTTTTGTGGCTATGGCTGCCGGGCATGCGCCAGCTTTTCGATGCAGATGGGAATCCTTGCCAGGTCTGTCCAGCTCGTGTTCGTGGCTGCTGTGTTTCAGGGTTCCAACCCGGATACCGCGTTTCATAAATTCATGTACTAGGTCGACGATCAACCTTGTTTTTCCATTATTTTGCCGGCCCAGAATATGGATAATTCTCATGATGAAATCATACTCATTGTCAGGAAAAAAAACATCATCTGCTTTCAGTTTGTTTTTGATGAGTGCGGATTTATCACACTCGATCCGGAATTACAAGAAGAGCATCCTGTCATTATTTTCTGAACTTCATCAAATCTTCTTTATTTTCAAATATATTTTTCTTAGCCATTCTTGATGAACTTTGTTATAGGGAAAAGATTGAAGATCGTAAGAGGGAATTACAACTTTATTTGCCGGGAATGGATCATTCTTTTCTGATCTGCTTGACTTTTTTTGGGAAGATTAGTCTTATACGAGGATTTATATTGGAGGTTTCCCATAAACAGGATCAACACACTGATGGTATTCAAAATATGCTGCACGATCCTTTTCTTTGTATTTTTTTCTGATGTACCGACCGGTCAGACAATGGATCTTGATCGTAAAAACCGTGCTTCAGAAAATATGATTCAGGATTCATGGCACATTACCGCAGATAAAATCGAATACTCTCAGAAGTACGATCAGTATATTGCGGAAGGTGACGTCGTCATCACTGGCAAAGATCAGAAAATAAACGCCGAATATGTGCGGTATGACCGGAAAAATAAAAAAGCCTATGCATTGGGAAATGTTGCGCTGATGGCTGGTGAAGATGTTGTACGCGGGGATCGGATGACCCTGGACTTGGAAAAACAAACCGGCATGATCTACCAGGGGACTGTGTTTATCCGCGAAGGGAATTATCGGCTGTGGGGGGATAAAATTCAAAAAACCGGAGAAAATACTTATATTGCCGAAAATGCAATCATAACAACCTGTGATGGCGATCAGGCCGACTGGAAGGTTTCCGGCAATGAGGCAGAAGTGACCATCGAGGGGTATGGCAAGGTGAATCAAGCCACATTATGGGCAAAAGAAGTTCCGGTTTTATACAGCCCTTTACTGTTTTTTCCTGCAAAAAAGAAACGGCAGTCCGGTTTTCTGGCCCCCCGGTTTTCTTTTTCCGATCGTATGGGTGCTGAATATGATCAGCCCTATTTCTGGGCGATTAACGATCAAACAGATGCAACCTTTTACTTGGATCATATGGAAGAGAGGGGAGAGAAGATTTCCGCTGAATATCGGTATGTCATTAATAGCAGTTCCCAGGGTGCTGCCATTTTAGATTACTTGAAAGATGATAAAGTCGATATCGGAACAGAGGAATCTTCAACCCGATGGGGGTATGACGAGTATGATGATATCATTCGTCCAAATGCAAAACGCTACTGGTTCCGGATGAAAAGCACTCAGATGCTGCCTTATGAGTTAACCGGAAAATTGGACCTGGATGTGGTCAGCGATCAGGACTACCTGGTGGAATTTCGTGATGGTTATTCAGGTGTTGATGAAACCGTTGATTATTTTGAGGAAAATTTTGGAAGAGGCCTTGATGATTATACGAACACAAGCCGGACAAACACATTGATTATCGGAAAAAGCTGGGAACAATACAGCATAAATGTTGAGGGCAGGTGGACAGACGATCTGTTGAAACGTCAGGGCAAAATACTGGTTGAAGGAACACCAGCCACGGAAGAACAGCCGGCAACGGAAGATTCCATTCAAAACTATTCAGACATAGACGACACGGTTCAGAGATTGCCATCCATCCAGTTCAGTGGTTTAAAACAGGAAGTCTGGGATGAGTCCTGGCTTTATTGGGGTGTAGACACGCAAACGGATTTTTTTTACCGGATCGACGGTGTACGTGGCGACCGGGCAGATTTGTATCCTCGTTTTTATGTACCCATGCGATATAAAAATTATTTTTCGTTTGAACCGTCACTGGGCGTGCGGGAGACATTGTGGTATGTGACGGATTATAACGGCGGGATGGATTCAACCCATGATGAAGAGAACCTTGAAAATAGATTGAACCGTGAAACCTATGACATTCAACTGGATCTGTCCACAGAGGTATATCGTGTTTATAAACCCGGGTGGAAAAGCATCGAACGGTTTCGGCATGCTGTCATTCCGCAGGTGGTGTACGAATATCGACCCAGTTGGGATGAATCCGAATATCCGGTATTTGATTCAATCGATCAGTTGGGAGGAGCACACCTGGTCACTTATTCACTGGTGAATACATTGACCTCAAGAGAATTGGTCGGGGGACCGGTTCGTACCCAAAATCCGTTTCGGACAAAAGGCAAGGATGAGGTTCCGGAATATACTTATCAGGAGTTTTGCCTCTTCGAATTATCACAAAGTTATGATATCAATCAGAGAAACGTCTCGAACCCGGAACCGTTTTCTGCTGTTACTGGTTATTTGGTATTCGGTCTCTGGCGTTATTTTACATTGAATACCGATGCGGCATGGAATCCATATGCTAATCGTTTAACAGAGAGAAATATCGGTGCTGGCCTTTCCGATGACCGTGGGGACGAATTCAATATGGGATATCGCCGGAACACCGGTACAACCGAATCCTTGAATATGGATTCATACCTGGTATTGACGGAAAAATTTTCACTCTATTTTGAACTGGACAGGGATCTATTCGGAAAAAAATATATTGAAACCAGGGCCAGTGTGCTCTATAAGACCGGATGCTGGTCTGCGGATTTTGGTATCACCAAGACCCGAGAGGACAGGAAATACTCCCTGATGATCAATCTTTTCGGGCTTGGGGGATTTGGGCGTTCAATTCGGCCCACTGATGAAGAAGAATAATCAAATTTTACAAATGATGACATTATCCATATGAGTTCAGATCTATTAAAAGAAGCCTGGTATGTGCTGCATACCAAAAGTCGGTTCGAAAATGTTGTTAAGGAAGGGCTGGAAAAAAAATCTTTTCAGGCGTTTTTACCCAAGATAAGGGTGAGGAGCAAAAGACGGGACAGGAAATTGATGATTCAAGTCCCCCTTTTTCCCGGATATTTGTTTGTTCGAACCGATTTGAATCCTCCTGAACACCTTGAAATCGTTAAGACAGCAGGGGTGGTGCGATTTGTCGGGAATGCAAGCGGTCCGCTTTCCGTGTATGAAGAAACCATTGAATCGTTAAAAATCATGGTTATGGGCGGGGAAGAGATCATAACAGGTGCCCGCTTCAAGAAAGGAGATAAGATTGTTGTTGTAAACGGGCCGTTTGTTGGTATAATTGGAGAGTTCGTACAATACCGCGGTCAGGGACGCGTTGTCGTCAATATAGACGCGCTTGGACAGTTCGCTGCGGTGAATGTGGATGAAGATGATGTTGAACTGCTGCCTCAAATATTGTCATAACTACTTGACTTGTTATAGGGTTATGTTTTATTAATGAGTCTCGCATATTCTTGATATTCGATTGCTACTATAAGGAGGATATATATGAACAAGTTGGAGCTGATTTCTGCCTTAAAAAATGAAGCCAGTATCTCAAAATCAGATGCAGCAAAAGTGATTCAAATTTTCTTCGGATCCATGGCTGATGCAATGGCAAAAGGAGAAAGGGTTGAAATTCGCGGGCTGTGCAGTTTTTTTGTAAAAAGCTACAAGAGTTATACGGGTCGAAATCCGAAGACCGGTGCCAAGGTTACCATACAACCCAAAAAATTACCTTTTTTTAAATGTGGAAAAGAGCTGAAAGAGCGGGTTGATTATTAGAACCAAAGAAATTGATTTGCCGGCATTTGCGCTTTCATCTGAATTTAACTCCCTGAAATACCACATAAAGACATTGTCTTATCTGACAAGAGCCTTTGAAGCAAGGAACTTGTCACATGCTTTGCTTTTTACTGGATTACAGGGAGTTGGAAAACAGGCAGCCGCAAAATTGCTATCCATGGCCTGTAATTGTTTTAAAAGGGCTGTTCCCGGTGGTTCTGAACCAGAGACTGATGAACAATCCGGAGATGATGAAAGCAATATCTGGCCATGCGGACGATGCAGGTCGTGTCAGAAAATTCTGAACAACAGCCACCCTGATATTCTCCTGATCAGACCGACAGGCTCTTTAATAAAAATTGACCAGGTGCGCAGTCTCATTCAGAAACTTTCTCTGAAACCCTATGAGGCGGCAAACCGTTTTATCATCATCTCTGATGCTGACTCCATGAATCCGGAAGCGGGTAATGCATTGTTAAAGGTTCTGGAAGAGCCTCCGGATCGTACAACAATTATGCTGACAGCAAGGCAGGTTTCCAATCTTCTGCCGACAATTGTATCGCGTTGTATGCACATCCGTTTGAATCCGATACCGGAAGATTTTATCGCCCGTGTTCTGAAGGACAATCACGAAGCAGCACCGGATGAAGCCAGCACCTTAGCGAGAATGGCTTCCGGAAGCATTTCAAAAGCAGTGTTTATGAAAACCAATCATTGGCTGGATAGACGAAATCACCTCATTCAGGAATTGGTAACCCTCCGGTCAAGGTCTATCGGGTTTATCATGGCGTTTGCAGAGCGATTATCTCAAGACAAAGAAATCTTGACCGAATGCCTGGAGATTTTTAGAATCTGGTTGCGGGATCTGATCATTTATCGGTATGCTCCGGATAGAATTGTTTATGCTGATCTGGAAGATACCATCCGGAATGAATATCGAAAATCGGATTCCGAAACCTTACTTTCGCTGGTCGATTTGATTCATACGGTACAAAAAAAAATTGAATCCAATGGAAACGTAAGGCTTTCCACGGAAATTCTGATGATGAAAATGGCAGGACAATACAGATGAAAAAAATAGCCGGTATACGATTTAAGCCTGCTGGGAAAATTTATGATTTTGAAAGCGGTGCCTTTGTTTTAAAAAAAGGAGACCATGTTATTGTTGAAACCGAACAAGGTCTTGGTTTTGGTTTTATAGTGAATCCGCCAAGTCCGGTTGATGAAAAAGATCTGAACAAGCCATTTAAGAAAATTTTCAGAATCGCAACTGAGGATGATTTCAAGAAGCTTGAGGAGAATATCAAGATTGAAAAAAATGCTCATGATTATTGTGTTGAACAGGTTAAAGTGCTTGGGCTTGAAATGAATCTTTTTTCTGTTGAAAGCACCTTTGATTCCGGGAAGCTTACATTTTTTTTTACCGCAGATGGCCGTGTGGATTTCAGGCAGTTGGTAAAAGAGTTGGTAAAAGAGTTTCGGACACGTATCGAAATGCGTCAGGTCGGGATACGGAATCAGGCAAAAATGTGCGGTGGAACAGGAAGATGTGGCCGTGTGATCTGCTGTTCTTCTTTTCTGGGAAAATTTGAACCGGTTTCCATCCGAATGGCCAAAGAACAGGGGTTATCACTGAACCCCACAAAGATCTCCGGTCAATGCGGGCGTCTGATGTGCTGTCTTACATATGAAAATGAAACCTATCGGGACTTGAAGAAAAGTGTGCCAAAGATTGGAAGAACAATAGAGGTTGGCGGTCGGAAGGGTAAGATTGTTCGCCACAATGTGATCGGCGGAACCATTACAATGCGGCTGGAAGAGGATGACCAAGAGGTTGAAGTGGATATAGATGAGATTCAATGAAAAAGGGGAAACAGGATGAATAATTCCTTTTATGTGACAACTCCGATATATTATGTGAATGCCAGGCCGCATCTTGGCCATGCATATACGACCATTGCTGCTGATGTTGTTAATCGATTCAATCAGATGCGCAAAGCGGAAACCTATTTTTTGACAGGTACGGATGAGCATGGTGATAAGATAGTTGAGGCTGCTGAAAAAGAAAATACAACCCCAAGGGTGTATGTTGATAAAATCAGCAAACTCTTTCGTGAATTATGGCCGGAACTTGGAATTTCAAATGATGATTTTATCCGGACCACGGATAAAAATCATATCCAGATCGTGGAGAAGATTCTTCAGGATATCTATGATTCCGGGGATATCTATTTCAGCGAGTATGAGGGTTTGTATTGTTTCGGGTGCGAACGGTTTTACACGGAAAAAGAACTGGTCGATGGAAAATGTCCGGATCATGAATCCAAACCGGAACGGATAAAAGAATCTAATTATTTTTTCAGAATGAGCAAGTACCAGGACTGGCTGGTAGAGCATATCCATAAAAATCCTGATTTTATCCGTCCGGAGCGATATCGAAACGAAGTACTGTCCTTTTTAAAAGAGCCTCTTGAGGATCTTTGTATCTCCAGGCCGAAATCCAGGTTGAAATGGGGTATCACCATTCCTTTTGATACAGATTATGTTATCTATGTCTGGTTTGATGCCCTGGTGAATTATATTTCCGCTCTCGGATACCCGGATGGAAAAAAATTTATTCAATTCTGGCCTTCGGCTCAGCATATTATAGCAAAAGATATCCTTAAGCCTCATGGAATCTATTGGCCGACGATACTCAAAGCCGCCGGTATAGAGGTATACAAGCATCTCAATGTACACGGGTACTGGAATGTTGATCAGAGCAAGATGTCCAAGAGCCTCGGTAATGTTGTCGAACCGCTTTCCCTGAAAAATAAATACGGCCTGGATGCGTTTCGTTATTTTTTGATGCGGGATATGGTTTTCGGCCTTGATTCAAATTTTTCAGAAGAGGGGCTGGTCAACCGGATCAACTCGGATCTGGCCAATGATCTTGGAAATCTTTTTTCCAGAGTACTGGCCATGGTTCATAAATATTTCAAAGGCAGCATTCCCCAGATTGATCTGACGCTTGACGAGGCGGCTTCCCTTTCACTTGAAAAGGATGCAGCCGAAGCTGTCACGGAGTTTGAGGTCTGCATGGATAAGTTCGCTTTCCATAAGGCTCTTGCTGCAATCTGGGAGTTGATCAGTAAGATGAATAAGTATGTTGATCTTACAGCACCCTGGGAACTTGCCAAGAAAAAATCGAGTCAGAAACAACTGGAAGCTGTGATTTATAATCTTCTGGAAGGACTCAGGGTTATTTCCGGAATGATCTATCCGATCATGCCTGAAACAGCAAGGACAATGCAGAAACATCTTGGCATTGACCCTGGGGCTTCTTTTTATGAGCTGGATCATCTCAGAAAATGGCGAATTATCCAACCCGGAACCATTCTTCCCAAAACCATTACACTGTTCCCCCGTATTGATGTAAAAAAAGAGGATGCAGCAAACGGAGATACAGATCAGGATGTCAAAACAAGGCTCAAAATGAAACCGGAAATTTCAATGGAAGAGTTTTTGAAAGTGGATCTCAGAGTGGCAACCATAACTGCTGCAGAAACAATTCCAAGGGCAAAAAAGCTTTTAAAACTGGAAGTGGATATCGGAGAAAAAAGGACAATTGTTGCAGGTATAGCCAATAGCTATTCACCGGAAGAGCTGATCGGCAAACAGGCAATTGTTGTTGCCAACCTGAAGTCCGCTAAATTGATGGGTGTTCTTTCAAGCGGCATGCTGCTTGCGGCGGTTGATGAAAAAGAATGCACAGTCGCCGGAATGGATAAACCGGTTAAACCAGGCACACCGCTTTCATAGTCTGGTAAATAATTAAAGAAATATTTTTTAATGCGGTCATCCTTCAGATTTTCGGTTGATATATTTTGTTTTTTTGTTTATTGGATAAAGGTCTGCGCTGAAAATGAACAATTGGTTTTGCATCACAGTGATCTGTAACTGTTTGCAGGCAGAAGTCAGTTTACATGATGAAGATCCTCAATAGGAATATAAAACGATCAACAACATGCCGAATAAAATGAAAAGACCGATTCGGAGAGAACCAAGTTGGCAGGAATATCAATTCAGCTTGCAGCGAAAAGCAGCTTATCGAAAGCAGGCTTTTAAATTTTTTCAATACTTCTCGGGTTTCATTATTCTGGTGGTCATTATCTATGGGACATCCGTAAGTTTCAGCGGAACCGTCTGTCAACAGATCTTTCAGAAATCGGTTATCCTGTCAAAAAGCTCGGCGGAAGAAATAAAGCAAGAACCAACAAAGCAAGAACAGACAAAGCAAGAACAGACAACTCTCCTTACCAAAAAGGATGTGCAGGGTTTTATGCGGAATGTGGATTTTCTGAGATTGGATGATACCCGCTTTTCTGTGAAAGTGGGTAATCGTTCTTACCTTGTTGAAACCACACTGGACAACTCCCTTCAACACTACCTGTCTAATCTCCTTGATAGAAAAAATGCAAGGAATATCGGGATTGTCCTTATGAACCCCAGAACAGGGGAAATCCACGCTCTGGTGGGCTTTGATAGAACCGGGGAGAACAAAAATACATGTATCGAAGGACTTTTCCCGGCAGCTAGTGTTTTTAAAATCATAACGGCTGCAGCCGGAATTGAAAAATGCGGATTCAGCACCGGTTCCAGTTTTACTTTTTACGGAGGCAAGCATACCCTTTACAAATCACAATTGAGGGATGGTAAAAATCGACGTGCCAATCGAATCAGTTTCCAGGATTCCTTTGCCCAATCCGTGAATCCTGTTTTTGGGAAGATTGGGGCAAACTATTTGGGAAGGGAGACACTTATTGATTATGCCGAGAGTTTTGGCTTTAATCGAACAATTGATTTTGAAATGCCGATGACTTCAAGCTGTTTCAGTTCGACAGACAAAACTTTCCAGTTGGCAGAGGCTGCCAGCGGGTTCAACCGGGAAACCACCATTACTCCAATGCACGGCGCCCTGATCAGTGCTGCAATTGTCAATAAAGGCGGACTGGTTGAGCCGACTGTAATCCAGCAGATACGGGATGAAAAAGGGGAGATCGTATACCGCAATGAACCAAAAGTAATCAGCTATGTCGCGACCGAGGGTACTTCAAGAGCACTCTATACGATGATGCGCGCGACGGTAAGTTCCGGAACTAGCCGAAAGGCTTTCCGTGGGGCAAATCGGGATAAAATTTTGTCGCAACTGGATATCGGGAGTAAGACAGGTTCCATTGGAAGCCGGAAGTTACGTAATGTACGATATGACTGGTTTGTTGGATTTGCCGAAGAAAAAAACGGTAATGAAAAGCTTGCTGTATCCGTAGTCGTTGCTCATGAAAAAGTCATCGGGAAAAAAGCGGGTTTGTATGCACGGGATGCCATAAAGCAGTATTTTCAGCATCACTTTGATCAAAAACAATGTGAAATGCACACCCGGAATATATCGAAGGGGAAAAACCAAAAGCCGGTTTGATTATTTTCAACACTTATACCACCCACCTATGAAACAGACATCCGATTCAGATGATACGGGGGAAAATCCATTATAAACAGAATTGATCTTAATAATGAAAACCTGTTTTTCTTTCCATACGATCGTTTTTCATACAATTGAGTGATAGGGACACTGAGGAGATACAAAATGCCTGGATTTGAAATATTTGGAGATGAAGAACGCAAGGAAGTACAGGATGTACTCGATACCGGGGTACTTTTTCGGTATGGATTTGATCAGGCACGAAAAGGACATTACAAAGCCGCTCTCTTTGAGCAGGAGCTTTCCAAAAGAATCGGATCTGCTTACAGTCATCTGTGTTCAAGTGGAACGGCTGCTCTATCGATTGCGCTTGCTGCATGCGGCATTGGTGCCGGTGATGAGGTTATCGTGCCGCCGTTCACTTTTATTGCCACAGTTGAAGCCGTACTCAATGCCGGAGCGGTTCCTGTGTTTGCAGAAATTGATGAAACCCTGTGTCTTGACCCGGAAGAGATTGAAAGCAAATTGAACCCAAGAACCAAAGCTGTTCTGCCGGTTCATATGTGCGGCAGCATGGCAAGGATTGATGAAATCAAGACCCTTTGTGATCAAAAAGGGCTCATTCTTATCGAAGACACATGCCAGGCTGTAGGGGCAAGTTATCGCGGGAAAAGCCTGGGTACATTTGGAAAGGCCGGTTGTTTTTCCTTTGATCCGGTGAAAACGATCACATGCGGTGAAGGCGGTGCAGTGGTGACGGATGACCGGAAGGTCTACGCTCTTGCGGATCAGTATGCAGATCATGGTCATGATCACATTGGAAAGGATCGTGGACTTGAAGGGCATCCAATCCTGGGTGTCAATTATCGGATCAGTGAGTTGAATGCGGCTGTCGGCGTTGCCCAGTTACGAAAATTGGATTGGATTCTGGATACCCAGAGAAGGAATAAAGCTGCAATCAAGGACAGCATGTCGGCTCTTCCCGGTATCTCTTTCCGGAAACTTCCTGATGAAACCGGGGACTCCGCCACTTTTTTAAGTTTTTTCCTTTTGGATGAAAAAAAAGCACGGAAAGCAGTTGCAGAACTTGCCAGTGCCGGTGTGGACGGATGCTTTTACTGGTATGGCAACAACTGGCATTATGCAAAACAGTGGGAACATTTACATAAAATGAATGGCGCTGCCAGAATGCCGGTTGAGCTCATGGCCAACTGCCCGGATTTTTCAAAGATCAATTTGCCCAAATCAGACCGGATCCTGGGAAAAACAATTTCCATGCAAATCAAACTCTCATGGACAGATGAAATGATGGAGAAACGGATTGAGAGTATCCAGCAGGTGCTGAAAGGATAAAAATATGTTTCGAAATTTCAAGATTGTTCCCAATATCATATTTGGGCGAGGCTGCTTCAACCAACTGGATGAGATTCTTTCCGTCAAACGTTCAAACCGTGAATCTTATTTTGTTTTTGTTGTTGATGATGTGTTTGAAAATCGGGCGTTGAGGGAAAGAATCCCTCTGAAGAACAGCGATATGCTTTTATGGGTTAACGTGGATGATGAACCCAAGACAAAATATGTGGATGAATTGACCGCCAAGGTGAAACAATACAATGCAAATCTTCCGGAAGGCGTTATCGGGATCGGGGGAGGAAGTACAATGGATCTGGCAAAAGCCATCTCCCTGATGCTGACCAACCCTGGATCTTCCGCAGACTACCAGGGGTGGGATCTGATTAAAAATCCTGCGGTATATCATGCCGCTATTCCGACTTTATCCGGTACAGGTGCAGAGGTATCCCGTACGACAGTATTAACCGGCCCGAAGAAAAAACTGGGTTTAAATTCAGATTACACTGTATTTGATCAGGTAGTACTGGATCCGGATTTAACAGTGGGTGTCCCGGTAGATCAACGGTTTTATACAGGGATGGACTGTTTTATCCATTGTATTGAATCCCTGACCGGCACTTATTTAAACGCATTCAGCCGTGCATATGGTGAGAAAGCCAATGATCTTTGCCTGGAGGTTTTCCTGGAAGAAGGTCCGGAAAATGCCGACAAACTCATGATGGCATCCTATTTTGGAGGGATGAGCATTGCCTATTCACAGGTTGGTATATGTCATGCTCTCTCATACGGACTTTCTTTTGTACTTGGCATTCACCACGGGATCGGGAACTCCATTGCCTTTGATTATCTGGAGGAGTTTTATCCTCATGGGGTTTCACAATTCCGGCAGATGATGGATCGGCAGAATATCAAACTGCCCAGGAATATCATGCATGATGTTCGTGATGACCAGCTTGAAAAAATGGTGGATGTCTCACTGGTGCTGGAGCCTCTCTGGGAAAATGCATTGGGATCTGACTGGAAAAAGAAGATGACTCGGGAGAGAATCAGGGATCTGTATCTCCGGATGTAGCTCTTGGTTGGGCATAACCGATAAAAATGAGTATGGATGAGGTTTAGAATGGGCACTCTTTTAATAATAAAATGGCTTTGTCAACAGGTTTGGAAAAGAATACATCACTGTTTATCGTTTCATCTATATTTCGGAAAATCAATTACCACAGTTCCGGATCATTCCATTGTTCTGTTTCCGTATCAGGCGGCAACCTTGTCATGCGGGCTTGCGGGTGTTGTCGGATTCAAAAAAGGGAAAAAGGAGGACAATCCGGTTGATTTAAATGAGTTCGCTGCCATGGTTCGGACAATTGAAGAAAACACACTGAAGGGGAAAAACTCTCAACAACAGTGTTTTGATGAAAACTGTCTTGGCGGTGATGCATTGATTGATCAGATTAAACAGATATCCCGGGGCTTGAAAACAGGCCGTAGGTTTTCTCAGATATTTCTGGATAAAAAACTCCAGACCCGGCTTTCTGATATTTCTTCTGTTTTACGACAGATTGTTCAATCGGAGACAAATTTTTTCATTAAAAATATGGGTTATTTGAATACAGAAGAATCAAAAATTGTTTCAAGAAGAATTGAAAATCTGAAAGATATCGACTGGTGCCTGCGGATGGAACTGATGGACAATATCCGGAAAGTGGCCGGTCTTATGAAGAATTTTAAGGAAACGGTTCAACCGGAAACCGTCATGATTTATCGCCAGATCAATGCAGTACTCAACAGTATTGACCGGCTTGAGGTTCGGGGAAGGGATTCCGCCGGCATTTCATTGATGTTTGTGCTTTCCGGGGATGAATATTCTCATTTTAATCAGTTGACTGACCAGAATAAACTGGTGGATATGATTGCAACACGGATGAATCAGGATGCATTGATCAATCAGGGAATCAGCATCAATAATCTGCAGAAGAAAAACAGCAGCAGGCATGTAGCAATTATGATGGTTTATAAGGTTGCTGCTGAAATCGGTGCGCTTGGAGACAACATCCAGTATCTGCGGAAACAGATTGAAGAAGATCCGGTTTTGAGCCTGGTTGCGGGTCTTAAGAATCTCAATTATACGGTGACCTCACACACCCGATGGGCCTCTGTGGGAGAAATTTCACAACCCAATTGCCACCCGGTTGACAATAAAACAGCAGATGCTTTTTCTTCTCAGAACAACACCATTCATATCTGTTTGAATGGAGACATCGATAATTACCGGGAGCTGAAAAAAGATTACGAAAACAATGGCGGTAAAATCAATAAGGATATCACTACGGACACAAAGATTATTCCAATCCAGATCCAAAAGTATCTGCATGCCGGCCATCCAGTGGAAGAGGCATTCCGGCTTGCGGTAAATGATTTTCATGGTTCCCATGCTATCTCCATGCATACGGACCTTGCACCGGGAAAATTTTTTCTTGCACAAAAAGGGAGCGGCCAGGCGGTTTTCATCGGTATCGGCATGGAACATTATATGCCCACATCAGAGGTATATGGTTTTGTCGAAGAGACATCCGACTTTCTGAAAATGGACGGCGAGAAGATTGTCAAAGGAAGGAACGGAAGGAAAACCCAGGGGCAAATTTTAATTCTGGATCAGGATTCTTCCGGCGGTCTGGATGGTATACAGGCGATGTATTACGATGGGACGCAGCTTGAGTTCGGACCGGATGATATCAAACATACGGAGATTACTTCACGGGATATCGATCGCCAGGGATTTCCCCATTATTTTTTAAAGGAGATTTCAGAAGCTCCGGTATCGGTGGAAAAAACCCTTCAAAATCGCTGGAAAATCGACAAGTCTGATGATCAACGATATGAGATCACACTTGATGAAAGTTCCGTGCCCCTTCGCGTTCGGGAGGCATTGACCCAAAATCACATCCGGAGAATCTTTTTTGTGGGGCAGGGTACGGCAGGCGTTGCTGCACAGGCTTGTGCAAATATTGTGGAATACTATCTGAATGACCCTGGCTTGTATATAACTGCATTAAAGGCATCAGAGCTGTCCGGGTTCAAGCTGTCCAAACTTGACCAGGGACAAACAATGGATGACAGCCTGGTTGTCGCGATCAGTCAATCCGGAACAACAACCGATACGAATCGGGCAGTGGATATGGTTCGGGAGAGGGGAGGGCTTACCCTTGCCATCGTGAACAGGCGGGATTCCCATATCACATTCAAAGTGGATGGCGTTCTGTATACAAGCAGCGGGCGGGATATTGAAATGTCCGTTGCTTCGACCAAGGCGTTTTATTCCCAGATTGTTGCCGGTGCCATTCTCGGACTTTTTTTTGTCCAGCTGAAAGGAAGCAGAGAGCAGAGTTTTATCTCCCATGAAATACGTCAGCTTCTGGATCTGCCTGGCGCAATGACCAAAGTTCTTGGGCAAAAGGCTATCATTGGCGATTCAGCCAGAAGACTGGCAACAACCAGAACCTACTGGGCGGCTGTCGGAAGCGGGCCGAACAAGGCGTCTGCAGATGAGATCCGGATCAAACTCAGTGAGCTTTGCTATAAGACGATCTCATCCGATTTTGTTGAGGATAAGAAACATATTGATCTGTCATCCGAACCGCTGATTATTATCTGCGCAGCAGGAACTAGAGGAAATGTCATCGGAGATATTGTCAAGGATACGGCTATTTTTAAAGCGCACAAAGCCTTGCCTGTTGTCATTGCCGATGAAGGAGAAGATCGGTTCACACCTTATGCTGAGGATGTTTTTCATGTGCCTGCCATCGGAGAACACCTTGCACCAATTTTAAATACCCTAGTGGGACATATCTGGGGGTATTACGCAGCGTTGGCAATCAATGATGGATCACGCTTTTTGCATGAGGCCAGGGAGGGGATCAAACAGAGCATAGACGATTTTTCCAATCAGGGAATGGATGTATACGAAGTCGTATTGGAGAAAAGTTTTAAAGAAAAAATTGCTTCTTTTTATAATGAGTTCAGATCGGAAAAAACCAAAAACAGGTTTCCCGGAATCATGGGACTTACGACAGCATCCGACCTGACACTGCTGCTGAAATACTTGACAGGAAGGCTTCCGGTTTCTGATTTTGAACTTGATTTCGGGAAAAAGGGAACTGCCCTGAACATGCTGAACGCTTTTTTTCACTGTCTCGGAGAGGCCATCAATTGCATGGCACGGCCTGTTGATGCGATCAAGCACCAGGCTAAAACCGTGACGGTCGGAACCAGCAGGATCATTGAAAAGGTTGAAGGGGTTCTGTTTGATGCACTGGCCGCCCATGAGATCAATATCTCCCGACTCATCAACCGGAACATAATCGTACTCAAAAACCTGCAAGGAGTCGTTTCGGAGATCAAGGGCTCGATTTTATATAAAATTGATAATTTAAGTCTACTTGGAGATGCTACGGAAGAAACGACCATCTCTGTTTTGCGTAAAGAAGGGGTTTTAAAGCCTATCCCATCCAGGATTGAAAATGACAACCGGTTAAAGGGAACCAAACGGATTATTGTCCGCCAGGGCAATGTTTATATTGGAAGAGGCAGGAAAGATGACAGAAGCATCATCGTCGTTCCGATCATTTCCGATTCATCGAACGCTCCCAATACCATTGATAACCTGCTGCTTCTGAATATCAGCTTCAAGGAAAGTGTCGAGCTTTCCGTAAAAACCAAAGCACTTGGCGGCAAATATGAGCACATCCAGAATATTGTTCAGGAGAACAGCATTGAATGGGATGACCGGTTCCTCGAACTGTGGATATGAAATCTCTTTTTGGAGACTCCGCAGAAAAGATCGGGGAGTATATTGTCCAGAATCAAAAACAGTAAAATCCTATCGCAGGAATGCGGAAGATAAAAACATATGGATTTGCTGAGTGGTTTTTTTCAGCAGATGGTCAATGTAAAGAGATGACCACCTTGTTGGAAATGCAATCGGTGCAAAATCGATTTCAGCGTCAATGCCGTACAGATCATTTTTAAAGCTGGTATTCCTGTTCCGGACGGTAATGGGAAGACGCACAACACCCTCATAATTGAGTATGGCAACATCCCCGGAATCTGAATTGAACAGATACCGTCTGCTGTTGATCGATTTCAGTCCTGAACTCACCAGTATTCTTGAAATCGCGTTATGGATCGCTTCCGACTCTGCATCGATTTCACCTGTGCCTGAAGCCACGCCTGTCACCTTTATGCGTTGAAATTCATCAATCCGAAACTCATCTGCTGCCGGTATTATTTCAAGAATGGATCGTATGATCATTCCGTTTTCAGACTGGATCTGATACCGTGCATAATAGATCGGATCGCAGAAACCATTCTCCAGCCGGAAGATGAACATGGCAATGAACAGACTGATCCGGAAAATTCGCCTGAAAACAGGATAGCAATTGATTCTCATTTCAGTCATAAAATACCAAGGTTGAGTTTGGATATTTTTTATTTCCGGGTTAATCATAAATTGAAATACCCCTTCCAGGCCATCACCGTAAATTTAGCAATGTTTGTGCCATTATCAGATCTGCTGAAATAACAAAAACATATGATTTGTTATCATCGGCAGAATGTCCTGCACTGGGAAAATATTTCAACCCCATTCCTAAAGATTTCTCTTTTGGATGTCGATTCTTAATAAATATAGAACAGGAGCTAATTTCAAAACTATTAAAAAGCGTCACACCGGCGAAAGTCGGTGCCCAGAAAAGAGCCGAAAATACTGGATTCTAGTTTTCGCCGGA